>CAMDAI010000001.1 GCA_945888585.1 Rickettsia typhi
GTTCAAATCCGCGTTCGGGCACCACTTTTTTTCTTAAAATTTTATTTTTTAAAGTTTATTTAATTCACTCATTTTATTCATAAAATCAGTAATTAATTTAGCGGACTTTACCCCTTTTATTTCCTCAATTCCTGAAGATAAATCAATCATTTTAGCGTTGGTAATTTTTAAGGCTTCTTCGATATTATTGATATTTAATCCGCCAGATAAAAACCATTTTTTTTCAGTTTGTAAATTTTGTAAAATCTTCCAATCAAAAGTTTTACCGCTACCGCCAAAATCGTTTTTAATCTTGGTATCAAATAATAAAATATCGGCCACATCTTCGTAAAATTTGATTTGATCTAAATCATTTTTATCTGCAACTCCAATAGCTTTAATTATTGGTAAATTAAATGAGTTTTTTATTTCTTGAATTCTCTTGGGAGTTTCCTCGCCGTGAAGTTGTAAAAAATGAGGTTTCAGATCAAAAATAATTTCTTTAATTTTTTGATTATCCGCATCGCAAATTACTGCAACTTTTTTGATTTTATTTGGTAAATTTGCAGTTAGTTCGCCAGCTTTAAAAGGCTCGATATTTCTGGGAGAATTCTTATGAAAAATAAAGCCAATTAAATTAGCGCCAGAATTTACTGCAATATCAAGAGTTTGCTTACTAGTAAATCCACATAATTTGACGCTAATATCAATTCCCATCTTAAATGATCCAATTGAATTTTGTCTTTGCGCACATATATTTAATAGGTTTACGCAGGCTCACTCTTAAATTCAAAGTCTGATTTAAGATGGGAATTGATATAATAGTCATGTTATTATATTTTAAATCCGGCTGGAAGTTTTATGCCAGCAGTAGCTGCCTTTACTAGATTAGATGAGTCATCATCCGCTTTCTTTTTTGCATCATTGAAAGCGGCAATAATTAAATCTTCCAAAATATCTTTTTCTTCTTTAATCATTAAAGATGGATCGATTTCAATTTTTTTGGCAATGCCTCCACCATTAATTGTAACCTGAATCAAGCCACCACCGGAAACCCCATCATATAACTTTGTTGCTAGTTCTTCCTGTGCTTTTTGCATTTTGCGCTGCATTTCTCCAGCTTGGCGCATTAAACTTTGTATATCCATTGTGAAATTAAATTATATTAAAAAATTGATTAAGTTTATATTTGGTGATCTCAATTATTCTTTTGAAATAACCGGCCTTGTCAACATTTTCTTTAGCAAATAAAGAAACTTCACGAACTTTTTTTCCAGAAACTTTGATAGTTAAAGTTGCGACTTTAGAGCCGGCAGCAATTGGTGTATAAAGAGGGCCTTTATAATTTATTTTAACTTCTAAATCATCTAGGGTTTTATCTCTTGGTATAGTGGTGGCAATATCTTGGTTGCTTACAATATCTATTGAATTTTTTTCTCCCATCCAAACTTTAACTTTGGTAATTGGGTAATTTTTATTAAATAGAGTGATTTTTTGATAATTATTAAATCCATAATCAAAAAGTTCAGTAATAATTTTTTCTCTTTGCCTAGGAGTTTTAGCCTCGTTGGTTACGCCAACTAAACGCCTAGATCCTCTGGTAACGGTACCAACAATACCATAACCACCTTCATTGGTGTGTCCGGTTTTCATACCAGTAACACCTTCATAATCTTTTTTTAGAAGAGGATTACGGTTATGTTGAGTTATATTTCCATAAGTAAAGTTAGTGGTGGAAAAATAATGAGTATATTCAGGAAAATCTTTCCTAATTTTTATGGTCAACATTCCTAAATCGCGAATACTCATAAAGTGGCCAATTTGATTGAGACCGTGAGGATTCATAAAATGACTATTTTTTAAACCAATTTCTATGGCGGTTTGATTCATTAAGTTAGCAAAAGCTTCTATACTTCCCGAAGAAATTTCTGCCAGAGCAATTGCAGCATCATTACCAGAAACCACTAAAAGACCGGTTATTAATTGATCTATTGTAACAATATCCCCATAATTTAAAAACATGGTTGATCCTGATTTTTTATAAGCTTCTTTACCAATTAAGCATTTATTGAGGAGATTCAATTTACCTTTTTTGAGCTGACTAAATATGACATAAGCAGTCATTAATTTTGTCATGGATGACGGGGCAATTTTTTCATCAGCATTGCGCTCCAACAGAACTTCTTTGGTGTCTTGATCAATTAAAAAAACATAATTTGCTTTAGATAATTCCGGATAGATTTCAGAATTTATAGCTAAGGCATTTTGGCAAAATAATATCAAGATTAAAATTGGCAGAAATATTGATAATAATAGATTACTTCCATAATCATCACTTACTTTGAATTTTCTTGCTATTTTGCTTTTGCAGTGTTCATGTAAAGAAGTATGCTTCATAATTTAATTCAACTATTTACTTAGTGATGAATATTGATCTGGTTCTAAATTTCTCATCAGTATTTTATTTCTGATTGATACTTGTTGCCGTAAATATTGTTTACTTTTTTATCATCATTAATTTCTAAATTTTTATTGCGTCTTTTTTTATCTTTTATTTCTTTTTGCTCACTAACTAACATGGTAATTACTTCCTTATCTTCAGATTTTAGAAAGGCTCTTACGTAATCAATATTCTTTTGCACAGCTTTTCTGCTAACTAAAGTGAAATTTTTTTCTCCCAGTGCCGTTTCTACTCCAAAAAGATCTCGATTTTGTATTTTAATATCATCAAATGAAACGCCACCTCTTTTATAAGAGTCCGGATAGTTTTCAGTGCTATAACCAACTACAAAAACTTCATCTGGAAGATCTTTGCCGCTATTTTTTCCGTTGCTTAGAGTTTCAAGATTGGGTGAAAATTCTTCAGCTGGCTTTGGTAATTTTATTTTATAAGTTTCAACAAAAGCGGATTGTAAGCTAACAGTTCCTGCAACGCCGATTATATTAGCTGGGTCACGCCAACGATTATATTCTGGATCAGATTTCCTGATTTCTTTTTCTTTCTGCTTTAATAAAGCGCTGCGTTCCTGATTAATTTTGTCAACTTGATTTTTATAGTTACTGATAAATTTTTTATTGGGATCTTCAATATTGGTGAAAGAATTGCAGGAGCTAATTTGAAAAAGGACTATCAGTGCCAATGAAGTTTTAAGAAATTTTTTTTGAAAAAAAAAATTAGACATTAAACTATCACTTATTTTTTGTTATAAAAGCGTCACTGCTGCCTGAATTCACAACTTTGCTAAGTATTTTATCAGCTTCATTTTGATCTTTAATTGGACCAAGTAAGACCCGATAAGTTTTTTTGTTATTAACCTTAGCTTCTTCAATTTTACCTTTATGAATATTTTGATTTTTTGTTAATGCATTATTGGCAATTTCAGCAGAAGTGAAAGATCCAATTT
The DNA here is from genome assembly GCA_945888585.1 of Rickettsia typhi. Classification (GTDB taxonomy): domain Bacteria; phylum Pseudomonadota; class Alphaproteobacteria; order Rickettsiales; family UBA1997; genus CAMDAI01. Next base: position 3,384 of record CAMDAI010000001.1, read on the forward strand.
GAATGAATAAACCTTTGGAAGCGGATTTTTCTATTTTTGATTCTGTTTTATGCTTAAGTTTAGAATCTGTAGCTTTTTCTATTAGGATATTAAATTTTTTCTTAGGTTTTTCTTCTGGTATTTTTCCAACGATTGGTTCAGAAGTTTTAGATTCCACAACTGGCCCAGTTCCTGATAAATCATATTCTATTGCTTGACTATCAGTATTAGATTTTTGTTCAGGAATTTTATTTTTATTGGTTTGAAAAATAATAGTTTGTTTCTGTGCCTGTTCTTTTTGAGATTGTTCATTTTGTAATAATCCTGATGTTGGATTTGGACTTATTTCAGCTAAATTGTTGTTAATGCTGGTAACCGGAACATTTACTTCTGCATTTTTTTGATTTGATGTATTATCGGAAGAATTAGAATTTAATGCCTCCAATTCACCATTTTCAACATTAACCTTATAACCTTGTTTTGCTAAGGCTTCGGCATTTAATGCCGGAACATAACGTTTTATTTCTTTGGGATTGCCATCAACATCAACAACTCTGATTTTTGTTTTTTGATTATTATCTGGAAGTAAGCCACAAGATGCCAGAGTGGCAGAAATCATAAAGCCAATAGATAATTTAAAATAAACTTTTTTAAAATTAATAGGAGACATTTTTTTTGGAAAAAAAGTTTAAAGAGCTGTCTAGAAATCTACAAATGATAAGTACAAAAATCAATCTTTTAATATTGGCATTGATATAACATTTGAAAGTTTATTTTTTAAACCGACCATATTTGATTCTTGGTGTTTTTTCATCTTTGGTTTTTTTGGAGAATTTTTTATATTTTACGTCTTTAAACGGATTTTCACTTTTCTTAAGAATTAAACGCACCAATGTTAGGGTTAGTCCAAAATATTCACGCAATGAATTCATTAAATATCTCTCATAAGAGCCTTTAATGGCATCAGGATAGTTAGTAAATACGGCAAAAGTTGGTGGGCGTTTTTTGGCTTGAGTAATGTATTTTATTTTGGTTGGTTTGCCTTTAACTAAAATTGGCGGATGTCTTTCCAGAGCTAATTTCAGCCATTCATTTAATTTGGAAGTTGGAATATATTTTTGCCATTCCTCATAAACTTGTAAAGCCCAGCTTAGAGTTTTTTCAACATTATATCCACTTAAAGAAGAAACTGGAACAATTGGAGATCCGGCAATTTCAGGAAGAGATTTTTCTAATTCCAGACGAATTTCTTTAATGAATTTCTGACCATCCTCAATTAAGTCAAATTTATTAATGGCGATAACTACGCCACGTCCTTCCTTAACTACCATTGAAGCAATTGCTAAATCTTGATGATCAATTCCTAACTGAGCATCAATTAAAATTATGGCAACTTGAGCATAGCGAATTGCTCTAAAGCTGTCGAGAAGTGAAAGTTCTTCCAGTTTTTTGGTTATGTTGCTTTTTCTTCTGATTCCGGCGGTGTCAATTAGTCTGATAGTTTTGCCTTCAAATTCCCAGTCGATAGCGATAGCATCGCGAGTAATTCCTGCTTCTGGTCCGGTAACTAACCTTTCTTTGCCTAATAATTTATTTAAGAAAGTTGATTTGCCGGCATTGGGTTTGCCAACAACAGCAATTTGTAGTTTGTCAGTGTCTTCATTATTTTTTACTTCTGCTTCGTAAGCTCCGAAATTTTTTTGATATTCTTCATAAGCAGGCTCAATTAAATCATAAAGAAAATTAAAACCATCCTTATGTTCCGCAGATATTGCAACCGCTTGTCCAAATCCTAATTTATAATATTGTTTATCAAAAATTTCGCCGGTTTTGCCGTCACATTTATTTACTATCAAAACTGATTTTTTACCACTTTTTCTAATCCAGTTGGTAAAATAAATATCAGCTTCAGTAACTCCAACTTTTCCGTCAACTACAAATAAACATAAATCAGCATCAAGTGTTGCGGCTTGAGTTTGTGCTACCATTCTGGTTTCTAATTGCTTATCGGTTAAATTTTGTTCTAGCCCAGCAGTGTCAATTACTCGAAATTCCATTGGTCCTAATTGGCCAAAGGCATCTTTACGATCACGAGTGACTCCAGGAGTGTCGTCAACAATAGCAAAACTTCTTCCCACTAATTTGTTAAAAAGTGTAGATTTGCCAACATTTGGTCTGCCGATAATTGCTAAGGTGAACATATGCTAAAATACAAAGTTATTTTTGGTGTGGGAATATGAATTCTCAAGGGATGCTGAATTAAAATAAATATTTAATCAATTAGATTTTTTAAGGCTAAGCCAATATTGCTTTCTTTCATTAAGGATTCACCGATAAGAAAGGCCTTGATGCCATGTGCTTTCATTTCATCTATATCTTTTTTGTCTTTAATACCACTTTCACAAATTATGATTTTATCTTCTGGAATTTGTGGCGCTAGAATTTTGGTGGTTTTTAAATCAACTTCTAAAGTTTTTAAATTGCGATTATTAATACCAATTAACCTGCTTTTTAATTTTAAGGCTTTTTTTAAATCATCTTCATCATGAATTTCAATTAATGATTGAATACCAATTTTTATTGCCTCGTTTTCCAGTTCAATTGCCAATTTCTCATCTAACATAGCCATAATAAGTAAAATACAATCGGCGCCAATTAACTTTGCTTCCCAAATTTGATAAGGATCAATGATAAAATCTTTGCGTAAAATTGGTAAATTCACTGCTTTTTTAACAGAAGTTAAATATTGATTGCTACCCATGAAATATTTTTCATCGGTCAAAACCGAAATGCAAGATGCACCATTTTGTTCATAGGTTAGAGCAATTTCCACCGGATCAAAATTTTCACGAATTATACCTTTACTAGGTGATGCTTTTTTAACTTCAGCAATAACGGCAATTTGATTCTGTTTTATTTTTGTATCTAAAGCGTCAGTAAAATCTTTGATTTTAATTTCAGAACACTTAATTTGCGCACAAATTTCCTGGCCAGAAATTAGTTTTTTCTTATTTCTAACTTCTAGTAATTTATCTTGATAAATTCTTTCTAAAACGTTGCTAATCATTTAATAGACAAATGCTTTTGGACTTTGTAAAGTCGGCATCTTAAAGATATTCTAATAAAAAGAAAGCATTTGTGAAAAATAATTTCGGATCATTTCCAGCTACCAGACTCAGAAGAAATCGTATCAGTCCTTGGATTAGAGAATTGGTTGCTGAAACTAGTCTAAGTGTTAGTGATTTAATCATGCCGTTTTTTGTTATTGTCGGAAAAAATAAAAAAGAAGCAATTAAAAGCCTGCCTGGAAATTATCGTTTTTCTATTGATTTATTGGTTAAAGAAATAGAAAAAACCAGAAAACTAGGCATTCCGGCAATTATGTTATTTCCGGCGGTAGATCAAAAATTAAAAGATAAAAATGGCAAAGAAGCTCTTAATCCAAAAAATTTAATTTGTCAGGCGGTTGCTGCAATTAAAAAAGCGGTTCCTGATATTGGTGTAATTTGTGATGTGGCGCTTGATCCTTATACAAATCATGGTCATGATGGAATTTTATCAGATGATTCTACTCATGTTCTAAATGATGAAACAACCCAGATTTTGTGTGAGCAGGCTTTAGTTCAGGCGAGGGCCGGTTGCGATATGGTTGCTCCTTCGGATATGATGGACGGCAGAATTGGTGCAATTAGAAAATATTTAGATGAAAATGATTTTAAAAATGTTGGAATAATTTCTTATGCGGCAAAATACGCTTCGAGTTTTTATGGCCCTTTTCGTCATGCGGTGGGCTCGGCAAAAAATTTAAATTCTGGTGATAAAAAGAATTATCAAATGGATTTTAGAAATTTTGATGAAGCAATTAGAGAAGTTGCTTTAGATATTAATGAAGGTGCGGATATAGTGATTGTAAAACCAGGGCTACCTTATCTGGATATTGTTGCTCAAATTAAACGAAATTTTTCAGTTCCAATTTTTTCTTATCAAGTTAGCGGGGAATATGCGATGTTAAAATTAGCGGCAGAAAATAATTTCCTCAATTTTGAAGTTGCTTTATATGAAACTTTAATTGCTTTCAAGCGTGCTGGTGCTTCGGCTATTATTACTTATGGAGCAATGGAAATCGCTAAAAATCTTAATAGCTAATAATATATTTAAATTAATCTTTGATTGCGGCAGATAAATCTTGGGTTTTGGCTAAAATTTGTTCAATTATTTTTTGATCATTAATTTTTTCTTCTAAGCCGTCAGCAATAATTTTTACTAATGCAGAACCAATAACCACGCCATCAGCCCCAATTCTAGACATTTCTTTTGCTCCCTTTTCATCTTTAATTCCAAAGCCAATTACAATGGGAAGATTGGTGATTGATCGAATTTTTTCGATAAAAATTTTATTTTCTTTGGGATTGGCAGATTTAGTTCCAGTGATGCCAAGAATGGAAACCATATAAACGAAACCACTGGCATTTTCGACAATTTTTTTAATGCGATGGCTGTCAGAAGTTTGGGTAATTAATTTGATTAAATCTAATTTATTTTGATTGGTAAATTTGTGCAACTCTTCATCTTCTTCCGGAGGTAAATCAACAATCAAAACCCCATCTGCGCCTGCTTTTTTAACATCATGAGAGAATTTTTCTAATCCGTAATATAAAACTGAATTATAATAACCCATTAAAATTATCGGTGTAGTGGAGTTGATTTTTCTGAACTCTTCCACCATTATCAAAAGTTTTTTTAAACTCATGCCATTTTCAATTGCTCTTTTGCTGGCAATTTCGATTATGGGGCCATCTCCGGCTGGATCTAAAAATGGAATTCCAAGCTCAATAATGTCCACACCTTGTTTGGGTAGATTTTTTAAAATTGTAAGTGAAGTTTCGTAATTAGGATCTCCGGCAGTAATGAATGCTACAAAAGTATTTTTGCCTGATTTTTTTAAATTAGTGAAAGTTTGTTCAATTCTGTTCATTATAATTTTACCCCTAATTTTGCCGCAACCGTTAGTATGTCCTTGTCGCCACGGCCAGATAAATTAACAATTATAATTTTATCTTTGGTTAATTTTTTAGCATGTTTGATTGCAAAAGCTATAGCGTGAGAAGATTCCAAAGCCGGAATAATTCCTTCTAATTTGGATAAAAGTTGAAAGGATTCAATAGCTTCATCATCGGTAGCTCCGACATAATTGACGCGGCTGATTTCATGTAAATAAGAATGTTCAGGTCCAATTCCCGGATAATCTAGTCCGGCTGAAATAGAATGGGCATCAATAACTTGACCATCATCATTTTGCAGAAAATAGCTCATATTACCATGTAAAACGCCAGGTTGGCCTTTTTCAATAGAAGCAGCATGTTGGCCAGATTCAAGACCAAGCCCTGCCGCCTCAACCCCAAACATTTCAACATTGGCATCATTAATAAAATCATAGAATAAACCGATAGAATTTGATCCGCCTCCAATACAGGCAATTAAAGTATCGGGAAGTCTTCCTTCCGCCTCTAAAATTTGTTCTTTAGCTTCCTTGCCGATTATACTATGAAAATCACGAATCATAGTTGGGTATGGGTGAGGGCCAGCAACGGTTCCAAGTAGATAGTAAGTGGTGCTGATATTGGAAATCCAATCGCGCATAGCTTCATTAATGGCATTTTTTAAACTGGCAGAACCAGTATAAACCGGCCTAACCTCAGCCCCTAGAAGTTTCATGCGAAATACATTAGATTGTTGTCTCTCAATATCTTTAGCGCCCATATAAATTATACATTCCATGCTAAATAAAGCACAAACTGTAGCAGTAGCAACTCCGTGTTGACCAGCTCCGGTTTCGGCAATGATACGTTTTTTGCCCATTTTTTTAGCAAGCAGAATTTGACCGATGCAATTATTAATTTTATGGCTTCCAGTATGATTTAATTCATCTCTTTTTAGATAAATTTTAGCACCGCCAGCATATTCAGTTAGTTTGGGGGCAAAGTAAAGCGGACTTGGGCGGCCAACATAATGTTTGAAATAATAAGCTAATTCATTTTTGAAATTGGGATCATTTTTGATTTTGTTATAGGCTTGTTCTAATTCTAAAACTGCGGGCATGAGGGTTTCGGCAACATAACGTCCGCCAAATTTGCCAAATTTTCCATTTTGATCGGGAAGGTTGTAATTACTCATTTAATATAAAATTATTTATTGATGAAAGGGTTTCAGACTATCAATATTGGGAAAATATATCAAGATTTTATTGCTTTTGTAAAACAAGGCGGCTATCTTTTGCTTTCGTTAGATGGATGGTGTTGGTTGTTTTTCTTATAGGTGATAAAAATCTCGCTTTGGAAAGACAAGCGAGCTCTTCCTCATAAAAATTGATCATATAATTAGTAATAAATAATACTTAAAACATGGCTAGTAGTTTAACCGTAATGGGTAATAGAGAAATTTTATTAGTTGCAGAAACCATAGCCCACGAGAAAGGTATTTCTCCAAATGATGTAATTAGTGCAATGGAAGATGGTATCAAATTAGCAGCTAAGAAGAAATATGGTCATAATTTGGACATTGAATGTCGTATTGATAAAAAATCTGGCCAAATCAAATTATACAATAAATTAAGAGTTATTGCTGATAATGATGAAACTGAATTCGATGACAGGTCTATTATAAGACTTTCTGATGCCAAAACTAAAGATAAAGCAATTGCTGTTGACGATTTCATCACTGAAGAATTGCCTCCGATTGATTTAAACAGAATCGTGGCTCAGGTTGCTAAGAATGAAATTATCAAAAAAGTTAAAGAAGCTGAGAAAAATAAAGAATACGAAGAATTCAAAAATAGAGTTGGTGAAATTGTTAGTGCTTCAGTTAAAAAAGTGGGTCTTAAAAATATCGTTATGGAAGTTGATGGCTTTGAAGCTGTGATTCATCAAAACGGTTTAATTCCAAGAGAAGTTTTAAAAGTTGGTGATCGTATGAGGGTATACGTTGAAGATGTTAGAAAAGAGCCACATGGTGCTCAGATTTTCTTATCTAGAACTCATCCGCAATTTTTAGTTAAATTATTCGCTTCAGAAGTTCCGGAATTATATGATGGCAATATTGAAGTAAAAGCTGTTGCTCGTGATCCAGGATCTAGAGCTAAAATTGCGATTTATTCCAGAAGAGAAGATTTAGATATTATCGGATCTTTTATTGGCATTAGAGGAAGTAGAGTTCAGGCTGTTAGTAGTGAGTTAAAAGGTGAAAAAATTGACATTATTAAATGGTCACCAAATATTGCCGCCTTTGTAATTAGCGCTTTAACTCCGGCAAAAATTAATAAGGTTATTGTTGACGAAGAAAATAAATTAATTGAAGTTGTAGTTAATGAAGATCAATTAAGTCTTGCAATTGGTAGAGGTGGACAAAATGTTCGTCTCGCTTCTAAAATTGTTGGATACAAGGTTGATGTTATGACTGATGACCAAGAATCAGCCAGAAGAACTGCGGAATTTAATCAATCTTCCAAGCTATTTATTGAAGCTCTGGATGTTGAAGATATGATTGCTAATTTGCTTGCCTCTGAAGGGTTCTTGACTTTGGAAGATATTATTAATGCTGATGTTTCTGAAATTCAGTCTATTGAGGGTTTTGATGAAGATGTTGCTTTAGAACTTAAGAGAAGAGCTAGTGAATTTTTAGAAAAAAATTCCAGACAAGAACAAGAAGATTAGAGTTATAAGCCCTGTATTTAATGGTTTGATCCATAATTAAGTAAATAAAATGAGTAAAGAAGATAATAATCAAAGCCGTGGCAAATTAACTTTGAAACTTAAGGTTTCAGCTTCTTCCTCTGAGCAACAGATGGTTAATGCTGCGGCTAATACAGTTTCAAAAAATACTGAGAGTAAAAGAGTTTCTAACTCTTTAGTTCAAGTGACCATTAAAGGTAGAAAAAAAGAAATTAAAGATTCTGATTTTTCTAGTGCTTCTCAGGGTGGTTTAAGTAAAAGTGAGTTTGAAGCAAGAAAACTAGTGCTTCAAAATCTAGGTAGCAAATCTGATGAGTTTGAAGATAGTCAAATTCGTTTAAAAATCAGTAAATCAGTAGCGGAAGAAGAAATCAAAAATGCTGAAAAAAATAAGAAAGAAGAGAAAGTTGAAATCGTAGAAATTAAGTCAGAAGAGCCTGAAAAGATAGCTGATGAAGTAAAGGCAACTGAAGTTATTAGTACCAGACCTTCGACTTATCAATACGAGGTCGATAATTTTGATGTAAGAAACAAAATCAAAGAAAGTTTAGCAATTCAAAATCGTCAAAAAGAAGAAAGAGAAAAAATCTTAGAAGAAAAGAGAAAATTAGAAACTCAAAAACAGCAAGAAAAAGATAAGGATAAAAAAGTTAAGGCTAAACCAGTTAAAGTTGATGATTTGGAAGATGAAGCAGAGAAAAATAATAAAAAAGCTAAATTAGCTTCTATAAAAGATCCTAGACTTAATAGCAGAAGATTATTGCAAACTTATATAGTTGATGATGAAGATGGTAATTTTTATGGGCGTCATCGTAAAAAACAAAGATCAAAATTAAAAGAAATTGAAGAAGGGCCAAAGGAATATATAAAAGTTACCAGAGAAGTTATTTTGCCTGAGCTTATTTCGGTTGCGGATTTATCAGAAAGAATGTCAGAAAAAGCTGGTGATGTGGTTAAGAAGTTGTTTACTATGGGAATGGTTGCCACTTCTAACCAAGTTATTGATGCTGATACGGCAGAATTAATAATAGCCGAATTTGGTCATGTTGCTAAGAGAGTTGCTGCGTCAGATGTAGAAAATATACTTGGTGTTGATATGGATTCTGATGCTCCTGAATTAGAAAGAGCACCGGTTGTTACCATTATGGGTCACGTTGATCACGGTAAAACATCGCTCCTTGATGCCATTCGTTCAACTAATGTTGTTTCTGGTGAGGCGGGAGGAATTACTCAGCATATAGGGGCTTCTCGGATAAAAACTTCTGGTGGAAAATATATTACTTTCCTTGATACTCCTGGCCATGAGGCTTTTACTGAAATGAGATCAAGAGGTGCCGATGTTACGGATATTGTAGTTTTGGTGGTTGCTGCAGATGATGGTGTTAAAGCTCAAACTGTTGAGGCAATCAGCCATGCTAAAGCAGCCGGAGTTCCAATTATTGTAGCTGTCAATAAAATTGATAAGCCTGGTGCAGATTCTTCCAGAGTTAAGAATGAATTATTATCTTATGAGATTATTGCTGAAGATTTAAGTGGCGATACCATATTTGTTGAGGTTTCTGCCAAGGAAAGAATTAATTTGGATAAATTAGAGGAAGTAATCTTATTACAATCAGAAGTTTTGGAATTAAAAGCTCCTTATGATTGTGCTGCTCAAGGTGTTGTTATTGAAACTAAAGTCGATCCATCCAGAGGTGTTATTACAACTCTTTTAATTGAGAAAGGAACACTTAATTTATCCGATTTAATTGTAGCTGGAACTGCTTATGGCAAAGTCAGACATATGGTTGATGATAAAGGAAAAAATATTAAAATTGCAACTCCATCAATGCCAGTTGAAGTGCTTGGTTTAGATGGCGCTCCTAATGCTGGAGATACTTTTTTTGTGGTTAAGGAAGAAAAGCAGGCAAGAGATATTATCTCCTACAGATCTAAAAAAGAACGTGATGATAGAAATTTAAAAAATTCTGCCAAATCACTTTCTGATATTTTTAAACAATCTGGACAAAGCAAAATAAAATATTTACCGATCATTATCAAAGGTGATGTTCATGGTTCGGTTGAAGCTGTTGCTGGCAGTTTGGTTAAATTAAATACCGAAGAAGTTGCCATTAAAATTGTACATCAGGCAACTGGTGGAATTACTGAAAGTGATGTGAGTTTATCATCAGTGGTAGGTGCGATTATTATTGGATTTAATGTCAGAGCTAATGTTGCTGCTAAGGAATTAGCCAGAATTAAAAATGTTGATATCAGATACCATTCAATTATTTACAATGTGGTTGATGAGTTAAAAGCAATGCTTGGTGGCATGTTAGAACCAATTAAAAATGAAGAATATTTAGGTCAGGCTGAAATTAGACAAGTTTTCAAAGTGTCTGGTGCTGGTAAAATTGGTGGATGTACTGTTACTAATGGCGTGATTAAAAGAGGTGCTAAAGTTAGACTATTACGTGATAATGTAGTAATTCATGATGGCGCATTAAAAACTCTAAAGCGTTTTAAAGAAGATGTAAAAGAAGTTAAACAAGGTTTTGAATGTGGTGCTGCTTTAGAAAATTTTGATGAGATCAAAGAAGGTGATGTTATTGAATGTTATGAAATTGCTATAAAGAAAAGAAGTTTATAAATTCTTGTCGGTTATAATATTTGGTAAAATAAATATTATAAATTATGGAATTGTTGGATTTCTATAACTAGATTTTGGTATTTTTCGGGAGCTATTTTAGCTCTTAAAAGCCAGTCATAAATTTCCATATCATCTTCAGTAATAAAATCTTGATATAATTTTAACTTCAAATCATCAAAGCTTTCTGTTCTTGCGATAGCAAAATTTCCAAGTAGAATATCAGTTTCTTTACAGCCACGATGAATAGAGCGGTAAAGCAGTTTTTTGATTAGTAATTTCTTATTGTCAGATTCCATTTTAATTTAAATATGTTTGGAAAAAATCCAATTTTAGCTCCAAAAAAAGGTGATGGCAATAGCCTTGATGTGGTTGAGATTTTTTTTACTTTTCAAGGTGAAGGAATTTACACGGGATTTCCATCGGTTTTTGTTAGGTTAGGTGGGTGTAATCTTGCTTGTAATTTTTGTGATACTGAATTTGATAATTATAAAAATTTTACGATCGATGAAATTATTGTAAAAATTAAAGATGAAATTACTCAAAATAGTCAAAATCCAGAAAATCATTTAATTGTTATTACTGGCGGAGAACCTATGAGGCAGCCATTAATTTTATTTTGTCAAAAATTAATTACCGATGGTTTTAGAATTCAGATTGAAACCAACGGAACAATGTTCCAAGACTTGCCAGATGAGGTTGATATTATTTGCTCACCAAAAAATAATGATGGAAAATATTATCAAATTAGGCCAGATCTTTTGCCAAAAATTAGTGCATTTAAATTTCTAATTTCAGCTTCTAATTCAAATTATAATTTAATTCCAGAGGTTGGGCAAAATCAGTTTAAAACTCCGGTTTATTTACAGCCAATTGATGAGTATGATGAAGAAAAAAATCAAAAAAATCGTCAATTTACTTTAGAATTAGCTAGAAAAAATAATTGCCGAATATCACTTCAAACCCATAAATTTTGGGGAATTAGATAATCCTATAAAAATAAGCTTTTTCCGGCATATTTGGCTTGATGTCCTAGCATTTCTTCAATGCGAATTAATTCATTATATTTAGCAATACGATCTGATCTGCAAAGTGAACCGGTTTTGATTTGACCAGCATTAGTGGCGATTGCGATATGTGCTATAGTTGCATCTTCAGTTTCACCGGATCTGTGTGAAATGATGGTGTTATAATTGTTATCTTTAGCTAATTCAATGGCATCTAAAGTTTCGGTTAGAGTGCCAATTTGATTAACTTTAATCAACACTGCATTTGCCATGTTTTCTTTTATACCTTGCTTGATAATTTTTGGATTTGTTACAAATAAATCGTCGCCAACTAATTGAATTTTTTTACCCAAGGCGGTAGTGATATTTTTCCATCCCTGATGATCATCTTCAGAGCAGGCATCTTCAATAGAGAATATCGGATAATTATTAACCAGATTTTCATAATAATTAATTAATTCATCTGAACCTAAAATTTTATTTTCTCCAGCTAAATTATATTTGCCATTTTTATAAAACTCGGTAGATGCTGCATCTAAGGCTAATTTAATTTCACTTCCGGGTTTGAATCCAGCTTTTTCAATTGCTTTTATAATATAATCCAGCGCTTCAACTGAAGACCTAAAATTAGGAGCAAAACCACCTTCATCACCAACATTGGTGTTATGGCCATCTTTTTTTAGAAGTGATTTTAAACAATGAAAGATTTCCGCACCAATTCTGATTGATTCAGTTACCGATGTTGCTGCAAAAGGCATGATCATGAATTCCTGAATGTCAATTTTATTATCAGCGTGGGCACCGCCATTAATAATATTCATCATTGGAACTGGAGTTAGATGAGCATTAGTGCCGCCGATATAACGATACAGTGGAATTCCAGAAGCATTGGCAGCGGCTTTAGCAATTGCTAAAGAAACTGCTAGAATAGCGTTAGCTCCTAGATTACTTTTATTGTCTGTCCCATCTAATTCAATCATGGCCATATCGACTTCTCTTTGATCGGCGGCATTCATGCCAAGAATTTTTTTAGCAATTCTAGTATTTACGTTATTTACGGCCTTAAGTACGCCCTTTCCCAAATAGCGATTTGAATCATTGTCGCGCAATTCACAAGCTTCTAAACTTCCGGTAGAAGCTCCGGATGGAACGGCAGCGCTGCCGTGAGATCCGTTCGATAATAATATATCCGCTTCTAAAGTTGGGTTGCCACGTGAATCAAGAATTTCTCTTGCTTTTACTGCGATAATTTCGGTCATTATAAATTAGTTTGGGATTTTTGTTTATTGACTTAAGTTGGATTCGAGAATATAGTCGAACTTTCCTTAATTTCAACCTCCAAATTCGTTTTGGTTCAATGGGTAGCTGCTTATTTAGATCAATTATAGTTTTAATTTTAACTTTTATTGCCTGGTCTTATTTAAGTAAGTATGCTAAGCCCGCTAAAGAAAGTGTGGAAAGAACTAAGGGTAAATATGAAATTATCAAAAGAATTATTAGTAGATAAATGTCAGTTCTTCGAATTAAAAGATTAGAAAATAATCAGGATTTACTCCTACCAAAATATGAAACTAGTGGTAGTGCTGGTATGGATTTATTAGCTGCAATTGATGTTCCAATTATTTTAAAGCCAGGAGAAATAAATTTAATTAAAACCGGAATAGCAATTGCTTTGGAAAAAGGCTATGAAGCGCAAGTTAGACCAAGATCCGGTTTAGCCCTTAAAAATGGTATTACGGTTTTAAATACACCAGGAACCATCGATTCCGATTATCGTGGTGAAGTGTGTGTTATTCTAATTAATCATTCCAAGCAAGATTTTACCATTACTCGTGGTATGAGAATTGCTCAAATGGTTATTGCTGCTTGTGTGCAAGCTCAAATAGTTGAAGTTAATAATTTAGATGAAACCACTAGAGGTGCGGGAGGATTCGGTTCAACTGGAGTAAAATAAATGTCACTTAGTGAATTACAAAAACAACGATATTTGAGAAATACTATACTTCCTGAAATTGGTGAGATTGGCCAAGAAAAATTATTACAAGCAAAAATCTTAATTATCGGAGCTGGTGGTCTTGGATCTCCTTCTATATATTATTTGGCTGCAGCCGGCGTTGGTGTGATTGGAGTTGTTGATAATGATGTAGTGGAATTATCCAATCTGCAGCGTCAAATAATTCATAATTCCAAAGATTTAGATAGAAAAAAAGTTGATAGTGCCAAAGAAAAAATTATGCTCCTAAATCCAGAAATTAAAGTTATTACTCATGAATTAAGAATAGATAGATTAAGTCTTGCTGAAATAATTGATGATTATGATTTTGTGCTTGATGCCACTGATAATTTCCCCACTCGTTTTATAATTAATGAAGTTTGTCATAAAAAGAAAAAACCTTTAATTTTTGCTGCCGTAAAAGGATTTTTAGGACAAGCAAGTGTATTTAAATCTTATCAAAGTGATAATCCGTGTTACGCCTGTTTTAATCCTAATATTCCTCCTGCTGATTTTAATTTGCCACTTTCAGAAAAAGGAATTCTTGGTGCGGTTGCCGGAAGTATTGGAGCGCTTCAGGCTATTATAACAATTAAAGAAATTTTGGGAATCGGTGAAAGTTTGGTTGGGAAAATAATGATTTTTGATTTTTTAAAAAATCAGGAAAGAACTTCTAAACTTTCTAAAAATAATAAATGTAAGATTTGTAATGACAAATGACGCAGCGAAGCGAGTAATTTGCATGATTCAATATAAAATCAATATCATGACAAATGACGCAGCGAAGCGAGTAATTTGCATAACTCAGTTAAGTAGAAAATAATTTGTAATGATTAATTTAAATAATATACCTTTAACCCAAGCCTTAGTACAAATATCAAATTTGGTTAATGACAAGATTGAAGAGCTTTTACCAAAAAAACAAGATTTTAACAGATCGAGAATCATTGAAGCAATGCGCTATAGTTCGCTTTCTGACGGTAAAAAAGTTCGTCCGTTTTTAGTTATAGCGGCAGCTGAAATTTTTAATGTTCCAGCTTATAAAATTATGAATGTTGCAGCGGCAATTGAATTTATTCATGTTTATTCTTTAATACACGATGATTTGCCAGCGATGGATGATGATGATTATCGTCGTGGTCAGCCCAGTTGTCATAAAAAATTTGATGAAGCCACTGCAATTTTGGCTGGAGATTCTCTTTTAACTTATGCTTTTCAAATTTTATCTGATCCAAAAACAGTTGATAATGCTGAGATTAGGGCAGAATTAGTTAATGTTATAGCAAAAGCAATTGGTTTTAACGGTATGGCTGGTGGACAAATGTTTGATTTAGAATCGAACGGAAAAAATCTATCAGTTGATGAAATTTTAAAATTACATCATTTAAAAACGGGCGAATTATTTATGGCTTCAATTGAAGTTGGTGCTATTTTGGGTGGAGCTGATCTTAAATCAAAAAAAGCCTTGATTAATTATGCTTATAATTTTGGTTTAGCTTTTCAAATTAAAGATGATATTTTAGATTATTTGGAAGCTGAGTCAGCTTCAAAAAAATGTGATGAAACTAATATAGTTAATGCAATTGGTATGGAGCTTTCAGAAACTAAATTATTGCAATTTTATAATCAGTCATTATCAGAATTGGCTACATTTAAAGATCGGGCAAAATTACTTAAAAATTTAGCTGATTTTATTATTCATAGAAAAAAATAAATATTATTAATTTTTTGTAATAAAAATGAAATATTTGAAATTTACTACTTTTACTTCGTTAATTTTCCTGACATTTTCTGCATTTGTAAATGCCCAAATAGTTCCTAATGCTGTAAATCAGCAACCAGTTAAGCAAATAAATAATGATGAGACAGAAAAGTTTTTAAATGTTCTTAAAGTGGCTATTACCAAAGATGATCCAAAGGAGTTGGCAAGATTTATTAGTTATCCATGTAGATGGAACAAGGCTTCAGGAGTCGTGATGATCAATAATCAAAATGATTTTATTAATTCATATAAGATGATTATGAATAAAGCTATAAAGGATTCGATATTAACCTCTAAAGTTAGTAGAATGGTTTCAACTGATCAGGGTTTTGCCAGTGATGGTGGTAGAGTTTGGTTTCATCCTAAAAAAGGAATATTTGCAATTAATACTTTGGACTAAACATTTTTTCCAATTGCTTGTTTTATATTAGTGAATCCATCTTGTTTAAGAAGTTTATCTAAATCTTGTTTTATTTTTTCTACTAATTCAAAACCACTATAAATAAAGGCGGAATAAATTTGTATTAATTGTGCACCGCATTTAATTTTTTCATAAGCTTCTAATCCGGAAGATATACCGCCAACCCCAATAATTGGAATTGCCCCATTGGTTAGTTTATAGATATTTTTTAATATCACATTGGAAGCTCGAAATAATGGTTTTCCGCTTAACCCACCGGTTTCATTTTTATAAATACTATTCAATTTTTCTTTACCGTTAATTGTAGTATTGCTGATGATTAATCCATCAATTTTATTTTTTAAAGAAATTTCTGCGATAGATTCTTGTTCACTATTATCAAGGTCTGGTGCAATTTTTAATAAAATTGGAATTGACTTATTTTTTGCTTGAGAGAGTTCTAGTTTTTTTCTCATAATTGCTGCTAAGAACTCATCTAAATTATCTGCTTTTTGTAAATCTCGTAGATTTTTAGTATTGGGAGAAGAAATATTAATGGTGATATAGTTGCTAAAACCATAAACCCTATCAAGTAATAGCAGATAATCATCCAAAGCATCTAGAGTGTCTTTATTTTTGCCGATATTTATTCCTAGAATATTTTCATTTTGAAGTTTTTTAGAATTAATGTTTTTTAAAAAATCTTCAATTCCGTTATTATTAAAACCTAAGCGATTTATAATAGCCTGATCTTCTTTGAGACGAAATAATCTAGGCTTAGGATTGCCCTCTTGTGGTTTTGGAGTTACGGTTCCGCATTCAATGAAGCTAAAACCAAAATTAAATAATTTATCAAATACTTTGGCATTTTTATCAAAGCCAGCAGCAAGACCAATTGGATTAGAAAAATTAATGCCAAAAATTTCATTATTTAGTGAGTTATAATTTTTGATTTGAGAAGAGCAAACTAAATTATGTGCCAAAGCAAAAATAGCTAAATTATGTGCCTTTTCTGGCTCTAGACTAAATAATAGAGGTTTAATCAAGCTGTATTTCATCGGATTTTTTATTTTTATAACTAAGAAGAAGAGCAATCATGATACCAATAATTACTATTATGATATCACTCAGGCTTTTAATTAGAGGATTATTTCTCAATTTTTCTTTATTATCTTCGTTATGTAATTCTTTTTCTTTGCCATTTTCATCTTTATCTTGTCTAAAATTTGACATATTATCAAAATTTTTCTCTAAATAATATTTTTTGACATTGATATGAACTGGATGGCCAGGAAAGATCAAGGGATTTTTGCTGACTTCGCCCTCTCTTGTGGCTTGTTGTTTTTTGACCAGAAAGGAAGTTATATTAATATTTTTAATTAAGTAAAAACTGCCGAGAACAATAGCTGAAACCATAAAAATGGCTAATATAATTACTATTGATGATTTATAGTTTTTAAAGTTAATTTTATCATCATAGATATTATAAAGATGATTGGAATTGGCAATTAGAATGAAAGTGGTAATGGAGTAAACTATAGTTGCAATAGTAAGGGTTCTAAGTATTGGAAAATTAACAATAATTATTCCATAAAGCAATATCATTGCTAAGTGAGAAAATATTAGAGTAATAATTATGGCAGTTCTGGTTTTTAAAAAAAACAGTAGCAGGAAATTAAGAACTAATGTGATAAAGATTAACAATAGTTCTGGTGCAAAAATGGGGCTAATCCCTAAGTAATTCATTTATCGAAGTTTTTGATCTGGTTTTGTCATCAACTGTTTTTACAATTACTGCGGCATAAAGAGAAGGTTCTCCTTCTTTTTTGCCAGGAATTGATCCTGGAACAACAACTGAATAAGATGGAACTCGTCCATAGAAAATTTCACCAGTAGTACGATTAATAATTTTAGTTGAGGCTCCAATATATACGCCCATTGAAATCACTGAACCTTCTTCAACTATAACTCCTTCAGCAATTTCACTTCTGGCACCAATGAAGCAATTATCTTCAATAATAACCGGATTAGCTTGTAATGGTTCTAAAACTCCACCAATTCCAGCCCCCCCGGAGATGTGACAATTCTTACCAATTTGAGCGCAAGATCCAACCGTTGCCCAAGTATCAATCATTGTTCCTTCGTCAACATAAGCTCCAATATTTACAAATGATGGAAGTAAAACTACATTTTTTGCAACGAAAGATCCAAATCGAACTATAGAGCCAGGAATCGCTCTAAATCCTGCATTTCTGAAATCTTCTTCTTTCCAATTGTTAAATTTCAGCGGAACTTTATCAAACCAGTTTTGAGTTCCGGCATTCATCAAGTAATTGTCATTGAGGCGAAATGAGAGTAAAATTGCTTTTTTTATCCACCCATTAACTTGCCAAATGCCATTGTTTTTTTCACAAATTCTTAATTGACCCGTGTCAAGTAAATCTAAGGTTTTAGCAACGGCGTCTCTAATATTTTTATCATTAGTTTTGTTGTTAATTTCGTTTCTTTTTTCAAAAGAAGACTCAATGATATTTTGTAATTCTTTCATTATGAGGTTGGATATTTATTTTTTTAGTTAATCAAAAAAATCTTAAGCAACTAATATTTTTTATCAACTCTTTAGCTGAGCAAGAATTTCAGTAATAGATATTTAATAATTAAATTTTTTAATGGTAGTTCTTGACAAAGAAAAATATTTTCCTAAGATGACCAATCTTATTAGTTAGCTGTTCAAGCTTTGATTATCTTACTTCTTAAATAAATGTTCTGTAGCCTTGAAAATAGGCTTCAAAAATAATTTAAGAATTTCCCTTGACATTCGGGTTTTTATTTATAAAGTAATGCTCCCTTTCGATTTTGGTTAATTCAAAATTGTCTTGAAGGAAAAATCATTTTAGATACGCAGTTTCTGCTAAACTCTTAGATGATTAGCTGTTTTAAAATCGTAAATATTCAATTGAATTTATATAAGAAAGAACAAAATAAAGGCGATAGTGCTAACTAAAATTAGACTATCTTTTTTATATTGTCGTTTTCGTCAATGTTTAAAAGATTTAGTCAGAATCGAACTTCAAAAATTTGAGAGTTTGATCCTGGCTCAGAACGAACGCTGGCGGTATGCTTAACACATGCAAGTCGAACGGATGTAGCAATACATTAGTGGCAAACGGGTGAGAAATATATAGGAATCTCCCCAGCAGTAAGGAATAACTTTGGGAAACCAAAGCTAATGCCATATATCACCGCTTCGGCGGGAAAGATTTATCGCTGTTGGATGAGCCTGTATCGGATTAGCTAGTTGGTAGGGTAATGGCCTACCAAGGCAATGATCCGTAGCTGGTCTGAGAGGATGATCAGCCACACTGGGACTGAGACACGGCCCAGACTCCTACGGGAGGCAGCAGTGGGGAATATTGGACAATGGGCGCAAGCCTGATCCAGCAATACCGCGTGAGTGATGAAGGCCTTCGGGTTGTAAAGCTCTTTTAGTAGGGAAGATAATGACGGTACCTACAGAAAAAGCACCGGCTAACTTCGTGCCAGCAGCCGCGGTAATACGAAGGGTGCTAGCGTTGTTCGGAATCATTGGGCGTAAAGCGTGCGTAGGCGGTATAGTAAGTCGGTTGTGAAAGCCCAGGGCTTAACCCTGGAATTGCAATCGAAACTGTTATGCTAGAGTATGGTGGGGGATAGTGGAATTCCTAGTGTAGGGGTGAAATCCGTAGATATTAGGAGGAACACCGGTGGCGAAAGCGACTATCTACACCATTACTGACGCTGAGGCACGAAAGTGTGGGGAGCAAACAGGATTAGATACCCTGGTAGTCCACACCATAAACGATGAGTGCTAGTCATTGGGATCTTAGATTTCGGTGGCGAAGCTAACGCGTTAAGCACTCCGCCTGGGGAGTACGGCCGCAAGGCTAAAACTCAAAGGAATTGACGGGGACCCGCACAAGCAGTGGAGCATGTGGTTTAATTCGATGCTACGCGAAAAACCTTACCAGCTCTTGTATCCTCACTATGATTCTCAGAAATGAGTTTCTTCACTTCGGGTGGGTGAGAGACAGGTGTTGCATGGCTGTCGTCAGCTCGTGTCGTGAGATGTTAGGTTAAGTCCTTCAACGAGCGCAACCCTCATCCTTA
>CAMDAI010000002.1 GCA_945888585.1 Rickettsia typhi
TACCTTTAGCTAGTAAATCAAAAACTCTTTGCCTTAAATCTAAAGAATAAGCTTTTGCCATAAACCTCCTAAAAAATTGTTGAACTACAATTGGTAGGGAGATGTTAATTGTTTTTAATTAAGAGTATAGATTTTTAGTTTGGTATAGACTTGAGCTACAAAACTTTTTTTCTTACGCAATTCTTGTGTTAGAGCCAAAAGTTTTTGGATACTTGCTTCCAAAATTTTCAAATCTTTTTTTGAAATATAATAATCTGGATCATACCTGCCGCTGGTATTCGCGTAAGCAAAAGACCCCATTTGCAAACTAAGGTGTAGTTAAAATTCTTTGGAAATGGAGAAATTAGGAGAATTTTTTTGTAGATGCTGCTGTGTCAAACCTTGATACTACTGATCAAAATTCGGTAAATGTGAAACGGAGATTTGGAGAATGTTTTATTTTTTACTAAGAAAATTTCTCATGCAAAAAATAATTAATATTTTTTGTCTTTTTCGTAAGTTTTGATAAACTAAAGTCACCTCTTCAATAGAAGATTAACTAACTCATATAAGTTTGAACCAATGACTAAAGCAATAGAAGTGGTATTGTGTAGTAGCTGCGGAACGCAAAATAAAATTCTGCCGAATAAGGGAAATTATAAGTGCGGTAAATGCAAAAATATTCTACTGACTACCAACACTGAAAACTCATCCATCTTTAAAATATTAAGCAGGTACTGGTTTTGGCTTTTAGTATTTTCTGTTATTATTATTTTTAATCTACCTTCTAGTAAAAACGATAAGCGCAATAAGGTAAATAGCGTTAGTCAATATAAAATATCCAATATTCCATTACCTCCGGCAGTTCCTGTAAAACATGGAGAAATCCTAAAGCCATTCATCAATAAGGGAGTTGCCCCACTTGAAATAAAAACTAACTTTGGAGCTAATTATTTTATCAAGTTAATAGATGTTAGTACTAAACAAATCAGGATGAGCGCCTTTATTGAAGGTGGCAAAACATTTAAAATACTAGTTCCGCTTGGAAGCTACCAATTAAGATATGCTACTGGCGAAGTATGGATGGGAGAAAATCATTATTTTGGTCCGAATGGACTTACCAGCTATTCAAAAACAAATGCTATTTTTAACTTCACGCAGAATCATCAAGGATATTCTGGTTATACCGTAGAACTTATTTTACAAAATCACGGAAATCTATCGACTGAAAAAATTTCATCAGATGAGTTTTAAGATTTATATTTTTTAGATATATTCTCGTATGCCTGATTTATAGATCTTATCATCTTTTCAGCCTCGGCGATTTTATCATTTGACGATCCTTTGGCAATCAAAATATCTGGATGATAAAGCCTTACTAATTTTTTGTAGGACAACTTAACCTCTTCCCAGCTACTGTTGCTAGATATACCAAGAATCTCATAATCAGATGAATTTATCCTCTCTTTCTCGTAACTTTTTTTACTATTAATTTTCTCACTTGCCCACGTTAAACTAATATGCCATTTCATTAAATAAAAGAAACAGTCTCTATCTACCGAAGTATCAAGAAACTCACTATTACCAATCAGTATCTCTAGCACCCTTTGCCAAAGTCCATCTGCTCTTGGATGATATTCTAGTGAGAACGGGTGCTTGAAAGATTTTATGCGCCGATCTTTTAAATTAAATTTTAGTATATGGTTTTTAAATAGATCTCCACTCTTTGTTATTTGATAATTTTGCCATGTAAAAAATCCTTTTTTTCTTAATTCATCTTCATAAGATTTTAATCTCTGATCAAAGGTGATGTCAGAAAATATGCTAGCAGCTATACATATGGCTTCCGACGACTCTTTGCTGCGACGATTAAATATTTTGTCTTCTTGGAGTATTTTTAGCTCTTTACCACTTTGCAACTCTAATCTCAAATCGGCTTCGTAGGTTGTGCCAGTAGGGATGAAATTTGTACTATGCTTTGTTGCAACTAAAAAAAATTTAATGTGCTTAATGTCTTTGTAGTTATAAGAAGCAGCATCATACTCAAAAGATTTATCAAAAAAAGTAAGTTTGCTTAGGTTTTTAACATCAAAACTGCGTCCTTTCATATGTATTTTTCTTCAAAATTAAAAAATTTCATAAACCACACCCCGCCCTTTCCCAAAAGTTTTAATCTTCTTCATCTCAACCAATTCTCTTAATTTTACTTTCAATGTATTGCGGTTTGCGCCAGATAGACGCTGAATTTCAGACACTGAAAGACGATTGTGATTTTTAAGAATTTTAAGAATTTCTAAATGAAGTTCGTGGAAATTTTCCTGTAGGATTTTTTCAGCTTTTACTTTTTTCTCTAAATTATCTTTTTGTTTTTTGAGGGATTTTAGGAAGAATAAAATCCATTTTTCGAATTTGATTTTTTTTGCTTCGAGCGTGATTTGGCAATCTCTTAAGTTTTTGTAATAGCCGTCTTTGTTGTCTTCGATGATGCTTTCAAGCGAGCTATATTGGATGTAGCTGTAGCCAAGTTTAAGCAAAAACAAGTTGGTGAGAATTCTTGAAATTCTGCCATTGCCATCTTGAAAAGGGTGAATTGCCAAAAAAACTACGATGAAAATTCCGGTGATAATTAGCGGATGAATTTCTTTTAATTCAAAAGCCTTGTTCGTCCATTCAATTAAATCAGCCATCTTCATTGGCGTTTTGAATGGCGTTGTGGTTTTAAAAATTACTCCGATTTCTTTTCCTTTTGCGTCAATTGCCACAACGTGATTATCGAGCTTTTTATATTCTCCTCTGTGACGAATGTCTTTTAAACTGTGTTTGAGAAGAATTGCATGGAGTTGCTTGATGTGATTTTCAGTTATCTTTAAATCTTCAAAACTTTCCAAGATAAAATCCATTGCGTCGGAATAGCCAACAACCTCTTCTTCGTCGCGACTTTTGAATGATTTTTTTCTGACTTTAGAAAGAAGTGTTTCGACCTGAGAATCGGTTAATTGAACACCTTCAATTCTGGTGCTTGAAGCGATTGATTCAATGGTTGCTGATTTCTTGAGCATTTTTAAACGATCGGGTGACAGCGTGTTAATTGCCTGCCACTTGCCTTTAAACTCATCGATTTCGCTGATTAGATTTAGTATTTCGTTAGTTATGGCGACTTGGTAATTGCTCATGCGTAAATATTTTGTTAATCATATTGGTTGGCAAAATCATAGGTCTTAAAAAGCTAAATATCCATAAAAATATCCAATTATATCCAATTGCAAAAGGTTTAAAACTCAATGCAAAAATCCTTACGAAATTTCGCAAAGTGTATGAGGTGAGAGCATCTGATTTTTATCGAACTTTTCGGTATGGATTAAAGTGGTTTTGGAGCCTTGATTTTGCTGGCTTTGGAAAAGTGCGACCAATTTCACAAAATGACCCTCATCCACCGCCAACTCTAGCAGTTGGCACAGTCTTTCTGAGTAATTTGTTACTTTCTCAACTAAAAAAATAAAGAATTTCTTGCGAATCATCTCACCAAAAATAACTTGCTCTAAGAGCTAAATATAATTACTTATTCTTCTTATAGCTTTAAGAATTAATTAATTTTAGCTTATAGCACAATCAGGCGTTACAGTTATCAAACTATCTAATTTAAAAATTAGAAAGACAACTACGGGCAGAAAAAATTTTATTAGGTAAAATCTGAGTTTATAAATTTTTTGCTAAACTATAACCACTTAAAAACGCAGCTTCAATGCGGCCTTCAATGCACCAATCACCACAGACGGCAATATTTAAATTTTGGTCAAAAAAGAATTTTTTATCATTTATTTTACTGGAATTAGCATAGCGCCAGCGATGAATATCAATGTGATGAGCTTGATTAAAATCTGCTTTAGTTATTAACGATAATTCTTTGATTAAATCTTTTTTGATTAATTCTAAATCTTTTTCAATATTTTCCTGAGCATAGACATTTGAAGAGTTAACTAACAAACTAAAGGCTGATTTTCTTCCTGGTTTAGAATTGTTAACTGCGATCCAGCTAATTTTAGAATTTTTAACTAATGCCGCTTCAAACCCTAATTCCAAAGACTTATTAAATCCAAGCATTAAAGAAAAACAGCCCAACATTTTAATATTTTTTACTTCTTTTAAAAGGCTAAAATTTGGTGGAATAATTTCTAAAACTTGAGGGCTTGGAATGGCCAAAATCAATAAATCAAAACCAAAGTAAGAATTTTCATTTTCGTCAATTAAATTCCATTTCTCATTGTTTTTAATTAGTTTTGTAATTTTAGTTTGTAATTTAACTTCCAAATTTTGGCTTAAAAATTTAGCCAAGCTGCTCATTTTGGGCTGAGAGGTGAAATGAGGATAATCCTGATTCCAATTTCTTTTAAAAACCACTTTATCAAAATCAAATTCTACAAATTTAGCATCCCATCTGGCAATAATTTTTTCTTTAATTGGGGCTTCTAAAAATTTTTGAAATTCTGGAGTTTTAGCGCTGAAATATTGCGCTCCATGATCAAATTCCCAATCATCTTTATAGCGGGTTGCCATTCTGCCGCCAACGCCTCTGGATTTTTCAAAAATAACTATTTCATATTTTTCCTTAAGCATATTAGCACAAGTAAGGCCCGCAAGGCCTGCGCCAATTATAGCGACTTTTTTTCTCATTTAAATTTTTACTTTATTTTTTAATAAAAATCCACCATCAACCGTAATTATTTGGCCGGTGATCCAGGAATTATCTGGATTTAATAGAAATGAGCAAGCCCTGGCAATATCTTCAACTTTACCAATTCTTCCCAAAGCATGCATGGCTTGGGAAGCTTTAAGCATAGTTTCATTACTGGTTAAATTTTTGCTTAAATTACTTGCAGTTAAACTTGGCGCAACGGCGTTGAATCTGATATTTTTTGTAGCATAAGTGCAAGCAGCTGATCTAACCAAAGCGTCAATGCCACCTTTAGCTGCGGCAATTGCTTCATGATTAGCAATGCCTATTTGGGCAGCAATTGAGGAAATAAAAAGAACTGAGCCACCATTATCCATATATTTTGGTGCAACTTTAGTAATTGCAAAACAGCTGGTTAAATTTTTATGAATTACACTTAGATATTCATCATAAGAAGTTTGATGAGCCGCTTTAATTAAAATTGAGCCAGAGAAATTAGCAACTGCATCAATTGTTCCTAGTTTTTCTTTAGTTTTTTTAAAAGCTTCTTCCATTTGATTAAAATCAGTCGCATCACAAATTAAATATTCATAGCCAAATTTATTTTTGATGATTTGCGCTTTTTCTTCACTGGTGGAAGTAAAAATAACATTCACTTCAAAAATTTTTAGCTTTTCAATTAAAGCTTCGGCAATAGTTGAAGTGCCAGCAAAGATAAGAAAATTTTTATTTTTAAATGCTTTCATAATTTAATTTATTTACCCTTCGCAATAGTTTGTTTTAAATTTTTTACTTTAGAATCATCAACCTCGCCTTCTTTTGTCCATAAGATTTTTCCATCACTATTTACAAGTAAAGCATAAATTTTATCTTCCTTCATTTTAGTAATTTTAAAAAACTCTTCACGATTGGTGTAAACTGTGATTGTACGTTTTCTGGCAATTTTATCAGGAATTCCGAAGCGCATTCCATTATTCACAAACATTCTTTTAAAAGCAGAAATTTCGTAAATTAAAGGAATTTCATAGAAACTTAAGTTCGGATTTTCTTTTAACATTGGCTCTGCAGCTTTAATCCAAGTGTCAACTTCCGCTTGTTGCTGGCGCTTAAATGCCACAATTACCAAATTTAATTTATTATCAAAAACTTGTGGAAGCTCTTGCTTTCTACCTTCAAGATCAATTCCATTTACTTTGGGAAAATAATTATTTTTATTAGCTTCAATTTTTGAATTTTCTCCAGATCCAATTAAGCAGGATTGAAGAGTTAGCAGCAATGTAAGTAGGGTTATCTTTTTTTTCATATTTTTTACTAGAAATTATTAAATTGAGTTTTTTAAAGCGTCTTCAATATCTTTAACTTTAAAAATATAGCCGCTTTGCAAGAGTTTTTTTGGTATAACATTTTGTCCACTAAGCAATAATTCATCAGCCATTTTACCAAAAATTATTTTAACAAGAAAGCTTGGCATTTTAAAAAAGCACGGACGATTTAGAATTTTTGCCAAGGCTTGAGAAAAAATTTTATTAGTGACGGCTTTTGGAGATGTAAGATTTATAGGGCCAGAAAGATTATTATCATTAATTATGTGATTGATAGCACCAATTACATCATCAAGAAAAATCCAGCTTAAATATTGCCCGCCGCTGCCGATTTCTCCGCCAAGTCCAAATTTGAACGGGGTCAGCATTTTTTTAATTATTCCGCCACTTTTCCCAATAACAACTCCGGTTCTAATAATTACTAATCTTGATTTAGCAGAAATTGTTGATGCAGAATTTTCCCAATCTTTACAAAGATTTTGAGAAAATAAATTTTGATTGGTTGGCGCGGTTTCTTCATCAAAAATTTGATTTTGCGAAGTTCCGTAATAACCAACTGCAGAACCACTAATTACAAGACTCGGTGCAGTTTTAGAATTTTTAATAATTTCAGCTAATTTTTTAGTTATATCAATTCTGCTGTGATAAATTTCTTCTTTTTTATTTCTTGTCCAACGCTGTGAAATTGGCTCTCCGCACAGATTTATTACAATATCATAATTAAACTTTTCGTCTAAATTATTAATATATTTTACTTTGTCTTTTGCTTTTAAAAGTTTTTGATTTCGAGTTAAAACAGTCACTTCATGACCATCTTTTAAAATTTCTTTAACCAATTTTGAACCAATAAATCCGGTTCCTCCGGTAATTAAAAATTTCTGATTTTTTTTATTTAGATTGATCATTTAGCTACTTAAAAAATATTTTTATTTTGATTTACATAGTT
The DNA here is from genome assembly GCA_945888585.1 of Rickettsia typhi. Classification (GTDB taxonomy): domain Bacteria; phylum Pseudomonadota; class Alphaproteobacteria; order Rickettsiales; family UBA1997; genus CAMDAI01. Next base: position 6,920 of record CAMDAI010000002.1, read on the forward strand.
TTGGCAAATTGCAAGAGTAAAATTAAAACCAAATTCGTCAAACAAAAAAATGTAAAAATTAAGTTAAAAAATTAGACTCATTTTATCAACTAAAATTAATTTTTTATTACAAAAAAAATGCGTACTCAATTTCTTGAGTACGCATTTTGTGAATGCTGTTTTTTATTAGTTTTAAGTTATTCTAATCTAGAAGAACTAATATATTTATAGCTTAGATAAGCTCTAAATTAGTCGCAGAAACTTTGCCTCTATTTTCTTCTTCTTCATAAGACACTCGCTGTCCTTCATTCAAACTACTAATACCTTTTTCTTGAAGTTTGCTTATGTGGACGAAAATATCGTTACTACCTTTATCTGATTGAATAAAGCCAAATCCTTTGGTGGTATTAAACCATTTTACTGTTCCTGTTGCCATTTGTATTTTTTATTTTAGTTTAGTTAAATTATGCCCAATTTTTAGGCAAGAAAGTTGTTGTTTAACGATGAATAGAAAAAATTAGAGTCGGTATTAAATCAGTTTTAAAAAACCATCAATCCACAAAAAATAATTAAGCTTCATCAACATCAATTAAGCAGCTGGAGTGACCCTATACTATAACTTTCTGATTTACCAGCATTATTTAAGATCTATCATTAATGACCTTACAAAAATCAAAATAGTTTTACACCTAACAAAACTTTTATTTTAGTAAATCGGAGGCAAAAATGCGAACCAAGTGCGAACTTTTTTCTAAACCATCACCAACTTGAAGCATCAGATTATGGCATACTTTTTTTCCAATAGCTTTCAGAAAAATATTCAAAAGATTGCTCTTCGCTATGACCAGTGACAGATTTGTTTAAATTAATAATCTTGAGGCTGTTACTAACTTTGATGAATTGATGAATCAAAAGACAAGAAAGAGAGGTAGAAAATGAAACCAAAAACAACTGGCCTTAAATTAACTAACTTAAAACCAAACATTAAAAAATATGAGCAAAGTTTTAAAAATTCCGGTGGGATAGTTTTTTTTCAGAAACTAACGAAAAAGGAATTGCAACACAAAGACAAAAAATAATTGCTAAAATTCGGGGCTTATTACATGAACTCGATGATAAGAAGCTAGAAATGGCTTTGAAGCATCTTGAAGTTTTGAAACCTCGTTAGTTCCCAATCCAGCTAATATTCTTAACGAATTATTTCTCTCCTTCCTTTGGTAATTTTATCAAAATTCAATTAAATATCCAAATAGTATTTATCGCTATTAGCGAATTTTAGTTGACTATTTAAAAAATAAAAATATTTTCTTTAACCATAGGCGATAGATGCTCTATTACCTTGGGTATCAAAAATACTCGTGGAACCGAAAGGTTCTAATTTGTTCCCCGCAACACTAGCACTAGGCTATAGTCTATCAGCTAAGTAACATGCAGGAACTGTGCAGGAGCGTTATTGTGCGCATCTGCTAAAATACTTAAGAGAGATTGTAATTTCTTGCGCCTAGCACTGTCGAGGAGCGCGCTGAGCATTGGCTTGGTGGGTAGTGCAAGCCATTTTGCACCTCATTTTTTGAGGTACTTATATGTTCTATAGAAAAAGAAAGAAACGATCACCAAAGAAAAAGTGGTTACTTAGTCCATTTGTTTTAAGGCTAGTACTTAGAATATTATGGATTCTGCTAAAATCACTGGACTTAGGTTAAAATTTCTCAAGTCCCTTTTAGGGATTTAAGATCAATACTACTGGGTATAAATATTGTTAGGAAAAATATTAAAACACATAAGAATATTTCACCACTACAATCAAATTGAGCTTGCTGAAAAATTAGCTGTTTCGCGTTCTTATATATCGGAAATAGAGTCTAATAAAAAAACTCCTACTATAGAATTTTTACAAAAATATTCAGAGTTTTTTGATATACCTTTATCAAATATCATGATGTTTTCTGAAAGTAAAAACTTAAAAAAATCTGCTAAATCAAAAACTAAATTCTTCTTAACAAGTACGGCTATAAAATTTCTTGACTGGATTGCAAAAGAAGATGTTAAGAAAGAAGAATAAAATTCATAAAATTAAGGACTCCTGTCTTTATAAAATAACAACAAAAAGGCGATTATTTGAAATACTTGCAGTTGATCAAAAGACAATTCAGTTATTCGTTAGGCAAGGCAACGATAATTATTTTGTCAAAGATCAAAATGGAAGAGAGTGCCAAACGCCTAAAGGAAGATATAAAAAGATCTCATTGTTTAAGATTCATAACAGAATTGATGCACAACTTTCATCTATAGAAACACCAGATTATCTATTTTCAGGAAAAAGAGGTAAAAGCTGTCTAGACAATGCTCGTATTCATCTTGAAAACTGCAATAAAACAATTGTTAAGCTTGATATAAAAAAATTTTTCCCATCAATTAAATTTTCTCATATATTGGATTTCTTTCAAAATACAATGCATTGCAAATACGATGTTGCCACAATTTTAACTAAACTTTCTACTTACAATAATCATTTACCTACTGGCTCACCTCTAAGCGGTAGACTTTCTTATTTTGCACATAAAAAGATGTTTGATGATATTAGTGATGAAGCAGAAAGACAAGGATGTAAAGTATCGGTATGGGCTGATGATATAGTGATTTCTGGTAATAATGCTCAGAAAGTAGCATGGAAAGCTAAAGTGATAATTCACAATCGAGGCTTGAAGTATCATAATGGTAAATTTAAAATTTATCTTCCTAATGATAACAAAGAAATAACGGGAATAATTATAAAACCTGATGGCTTAATAGATTTAAGAAATAGAAGTCGTAAGAAAATTTATGATCTACGAAACAAGAAAAACAAAACCATTGAAGAAATAGCAAGTTTAAAAGGATGTATCAATGAAGCTAAATTAATTCTTGGACAAGATGTTTTTAAGGTAAATATTTGACGCAAATAGACAGAAATGCATATACAATGAGGCCACTAGAAGTTTTGGGATAAAATTGAAAAGTGCTGGAAGGTCTGATTTAGTTGGTTGCGGGGGCCAGATTCGAACTGACGGCCTTCAGGTTATGAGCCTGACGAGCTACCGGGCTGCTCCACCCCGCGATATTAAGAAGAGGGGTTAATCTAGAGGTTATAATTATAAAAGCAATATTTTATTTCTTTAATTAATTATTGTTTTTATTTTTTAAAAAGTATTTGAGAGCGTTGTTTAGAAATTTTTGAAATGGTCTGAATCCTTATAAATGTTACAGAAAATTACAATTTAATTCAAAAGATTACAATTTACTTACAAAAACTATTTATTTAGCATTCATAAAATTATTTTAACAAATTGAGCAAATGAAATGTGTGGGATTGTTGGTATTGTAAGTAATCAAAATGTTGTTTCTAATATTCTTGATGGTTTAAAAAAGCTGGAATATCGCGGCTATGACTCCGCAGGAATTGCCTTAACTAAAGATAAAAAAATTAACGTTATCAGGCAAGAAGGTAAAATTGAAAATCTTTTTAAAGCAATTTCTAAAGATAAAAATTTTATTGGAAATATTGGTATTGGTCACACTCGTTGGGCTACTCATGGCAAGCCTAGTGAAAAAAATTCTCATCCTCATTCCAGTAAGGATGTTTCGATAGTTCATAACGGCATTATTGAAAATTATCAGGAATTAAAAGAGCGCTTAACACAATTTGGTGTAAAATTTTCCAGCGAAACTGACAGTGAGGTTGTTCCTCACTTAATTTCATTTTATTTAGCAAAATTGGAAGATTATAAAAAAGCTGTTTTTGCTGCCATAGAAGATATTCGCGGTACTTTTGCTTTAGCCATAATTTTTAAAGGTGAAGAAGATTTATTAGTTGCCGCTAAAAAGGGTTCGCCACTTTTAGTTGGTTATGGTGAAAATGAAAATTATGTTGCTTCTGATTATTTTGCTCTTGATAATTTAACCACCAAAGTAAGATATCTAGAAGATGGAGATGTTGCTTTTGTAAATAAAAAACAAGTCACCATTTATGATAATAATAAAAAAGAAGTATCCAGACAAATAAAAATCATGGAGAAAGACATCAATAAAATCTCCAAAGATGGTTATGATCATTTTATGCTTAAAGAAATTTTTGAGCAGCCAAGAGTAGTTGAAGATAGCATTAACAGCTATTTAGACTTGGAAAGCAAAACCATTCATTTACCAAATTTTCCTTTTGATTTACACGATATTGACAAAATTACTATTGTTGCCTGCGGAACTTCCTATTATGCCGGAATGATTGGGAAATATTTAATTGAATCTCTAGCGAATATTACTGTTGATGTGGATATTGCTTCAGAATTTCGTTATCGCACTCCTCCGCTTTACGGAAAAAATTTAGTAATATTTATTTCTCAATCAGGAGAAACGGCAGATAGCATTGCTGCTTTAAAATATGTTCAATCTAAAGGCCAAAAAACTTTAGCAATTGTAAATGTTGCCCAAAGTTCTATGGCGCATTTGGCTGATGCTACAATCAAAACCATTGCCGGCCCTGAAATTGGGGTTGCTTCAACTAAGGCTTTCACCGCTCAATTAGTGGTTCTAATCCTTTTGGCAATTAAAATTGGGTTAGTTAAAAAAAATATTACCCAAAGAAAAGCTGAAGAATTATTTAATTCACTAGCCCATATTCCAGCACAAATTAACGAAATTTTAAAAAAAGAATCTCTGGAGGAAATTAAAAATACCGCCAAGTTTTTAGCAAAAGCAAAAAATATTTTATATATTGGTCGGGGAATTTCTTATGTAACTTCACTTGAAGGTGCTTTAAAATTAAAAGAACTTTCTTATATTAATGCTCAAGGAATAGCGGCTGGAGAATTAAAACACGGCACTATCGCTTTAATTGATAAAACTCTTCCAGTAATTGCTATTGTTCCGGGCAATGATTTATTTGAAAAATCAGCTTCTAACGTAGAAGAAGTTGTGGCCAGAGGGGGGAAGGTAGTTTTAATTTCTGACGCTAAAGGAACTAAAGAGCTTAAAAAATTAACTCATAAATCTCTTCTACTTCCAGAAATTGATGATATAGTTAAAGAATCTTTATTATGCGTTATTCCAACTCAATTATTAGCTTATTATGTTGCCTTATATAAGGGTAACGATGTTGATCAGCCAAGAAATTTAGCAAAATCAGTTACGGTTGAATAATTATAAAATTTTTAAATAGATTAAATGTCAGAAGAAAATCTCTTAGAAAGAAAAGAGTTATTTAATATTGAAGCTGAACAAACCATCTTAGGCACAATACTTATGAATAATGAGTATATCAATCGGGTGGTGGATATTTTATTGCCTGAACATTTCTATGAGCCAGCTAATGGCAAAATTTATAATCAGATTCTTCATACCGTAAACAAAGTTAACATCATTGCTAATAACATCACACTAAAACAATTTTTTGAAAATGATCAGGATATTAAAGCAATTGGTGGAGCGCTTTATCTTTCAACTCTTTTATCTAAAGCAACCGGAATTATCGACATTTCTGATTATGCCAAATTAATTCATGATTTAGCACTTAAGCGCAAATTAGTAATGATTGGTGAAGATGTGGTAAATAATGCTTATAGTAATGATGAAACTAGCGCTGGGCAGCAAATTGAAATAGCTGAAGGAAATTTATTTAATCTAACTAATCAAAATGGCCGCGACAGCGACTTTCGTAGTATTTCCGTTTCTTTAAAATCAACATTGGAAAAAACTTTAATTGCCAAACAACAAGAGGGAAATATTAGTGGAATTTCCACCGGATTAAATGATTTAGATAATATTTTAAGTGGTTTACAAAATTCCGATTTATTAATTTTAGCCGGCAGACCATCAATGGGTAAAACCGCTCTTGGAATCAATGTGGCAGTTAATGCTTGCAAAGCCATGAATCAAGGTATTACCGATCCAAAAGAAAAGAAGGCGGTCGGATTTTTTTCACTAGAAATGTCATCTGATCAATTAGCAGCTCGTATTTTATCAATGGAAACCAGCATTAACGCTACTAAATTTAGAAACGGCTCTATTAATGAAGATGAATGGTTGGGAATAACTACCAGAAGTAATGAAATTTCTCAAATGCCTTTTTTTATTGATGATACTCCAGCACTTTCCATTGCTGCAATTAGAACCAGAACCAGAAGATTAATTAGAAAACATAATTTAGCTTTTTTAGTAATTGATTATTTACAATTAATTCACGGCAGTTCTAAAAAGTCAGAAAATAGTAGAGTACAGGAAATTTCTGAAATTACTCAAGGCCTAAAAGCAATTGCCAAAGAGTTTAATATTCCAGTTTTAGCACTTTCACAACTTTCTCGAGCTGTTGAACAAAGAGAAGATAAAAGACCACAATTATCAGATTTAAGAGAGTCAGGAAGTATTGAGCAAGATGCTGATGTAGTAATTTTTATTTATCGTGATAGTTATTATTTTGAAAGAAAACGTCCGGGTGAAGAAGAGCAGGAAAAATTCGAGAAATGGAAAAGAAGAATGGAAGAAATTCGCAACCGTTCGGAATTAATTATTGCTAAACAAAGAAACGGCCCAATTGGTAATGTTCATCTCTATTTTGATCCAGAATTTACAAGATTTAGTAATCTTGATATTTATCATTAATTGATAAAGATTTCCTTCGATGGTTTTGTTGGTGTAGGTTAATTCAATTCTAAACCATTCTTCCAAATTTTTTACCAAAGCAACATTAAATGCCCTATGCTTGTCTAATTTTTTCTTTTTTTCGGTTAGTTTTTATAATCCATTTTTTCTACCTTATGGTCTCTATGATTCGTAAACTATAAAGTGTAACCTTATGGTTTACAAAAAATTACCATCCAATTCTTGGGGCATCTGCGGTATTTGCCCATTTATAACATCCACCACCGGATAATCCTAATCCTCCATCACAACTATCAGCTTCAAAACAAGCGTTTTTATCATATTTTTTTCCTAAGGCTTTCTGTGTTGAAACCCATTTAAATTCACCAGAATAATTTTCCATCCAATAACAAGAAGCTTCTTTTTTTGCAAAAAAAGAAGAGTGGCAACTTATTAAATTTAAAAAAATTAAAACAAAAAAAATCCACTTTATTTTTTTCATAAATTATAAATTTTAATATTATAAAAACTCTTCAGAACTCATTTTTCTAGTAATCTAAAAACTCCAATGCAAGGTTTTAATTTGGGAAAATTCCAGAATTCCTAAGTGAGAACCTTCGCGACCAAAGCCGGAATGTTTGATTCCTCCAAAAGGTGCAACTTCGGTAGCAAAGGAACATTCGTTGATGGCAACCATGCCGAATTGTAGAGCTTCAGAGATGCGCCATATGCGGGCGTTGTCGCTAGTATATAAATAAGATCCAAGACCATATTCAGTGTCATTTGCAAGTTTAATTATTTCTGCTTCGTTATTAAATTTTTGTATTGCTGCCACTGCACCGAAAATTTCTTCGATGGCAATTTTCATATCTGGTTTAACTTCGGTAATTACGGTTGGAGCAAAAAATTGGCCGGAGATTTTTTTACCGCCAATTTTGCACTTGGCACCATTTTTAATTGCATCAGAAATTAGCCGTTCAACTTTTTCTACAGCTAAATTGGAAATCATTGGACCAATATTTGATGAGGCTTCAAAACCATCACCAATTTTTAATTTTTTTACTTCATCAATTAATTTTTGAACAAATTGATCGTGAATTTTTTCTTCTACAAAAATGCGATTAACACAAGTGCAAGCTTGTCCACCATTTCTAAATTTGGCATGCATTAATCCGGCAATTGCTTTATCTAAATCGGCATCGGCAAAAACAATGAAAGGTGCGGAACCACCAAGTTCTAGAGAAATGCGTTTTAAATCATCGGCACATTGTTTGTTAAGCAACTTCCCTACCCTAGTTGAACCGGTAAAACTGATTTTGCGAATAATTTTATTTTGGCAAAATTCTTCACCAATTGCCTGAGCATCGCCAGTAACTACATTAAACACACCATCTGGAATTCCAGCTTCTTTTGCTAAAACTGCCAAAGCTATTGCTGAAAAAGGCGTTAATTCAGAAGGTTTTAGAATAACACTGCAACCCGCTGCCATTGCCGCTGCGGCTTTTCTGGTGATCATTGCTGAAGGAAAATTCCATGGGGTGATTGCTGCCACAACTCCTACCGGCTCTAAAAAAGTAATGATTTTTTGGTTTTGTTTAGGAGCTGGAATAGTATCGCCATAAGTGCGTTTTGCTTCTTCAGAAAACCACTCAATAAAATTAGCACCATAAATTATTTCACCACGGGCTTCTGATAAAGGCTTGCCTTGTTCGGTTGTAAGAATTTGAGCTAAATCTTCCTGATTTTCTAAAATTAACCCATACCATTTATACAAAATTTTTGCTCGTTCTTTTCCAGCTAATTTACTCCATTTTTCAAAAGCATTTTGTGCGGCAATAATTGCTGAGTTTAAATCTGATTTGTCAAGGTTTGGAACATCGCCAATTAAAACACCATTGCTTGGATTAAAAACTGCAATTTTATCTTTTGTATCAATCAATTTTCCATTAATAAAATTTTTTTCGGAAAAGAGATTTTTATTTTTTAGATTTATCAACTGTTTTGAAGTGTTTTTCATAAGATCCATTATTTTAGAATTTTATTAAATTAAAAATTTATGAATTAGGTTTTAGAGGAGTATCACTTTGTAAAATACGTTTCAGCTCGGCGCTGCGTGTTTTGGCAAAATTTACTAAGGCAGGCTCATCATGGAAAAATTCGAATGATTGTTGTAGAGATTTTTCATCGTGATCTTTAAATTGTGCGGCTTTTAATTCCATATCATCTTTGTTTTTTCCAAGCCACAACATGATGTCTTTGGCCATGTTAAGTGAAGAGTCAAAAAGTTCACGTTTGAAATAAAACACGCCCATCTTATGTAAATCATAGGCATGTTGACGATTATGGGCACGGGCAAAAATAGTTAAGGCCGGAAATTTTTCTTTGGCAAGACGTGCGATTTCTAAGCTGGTAATAACATCATCAACGGCAATAATTATTAAATTAGCTTTGTAGGCATGAGCATTTTTTAGTAAATCAAAACTGGTAGCATCACCAAAATAAGCTTTATAGCCAAATTTACGGAGTAATTCAATTTGATCGGGATCTTTTTCTAAAACTGTGACTGCAATACCCTGCCCCATTAAAAAACGACCTATTACTTGACCAAATCTGCCAAAACCTGCCAGAATAATCGGATTTTTCTGATCAATGGAATCAAAAGGCTTTTGACTAAAACTTACTTTAAAACGATGCGCAATTAAGCGAGTGATCCATGGTAATATTATTGGTGTGGTGGCAATTGAGATGGCTACCACCAAAGTTAAAAATTTCATTTTTTCTGCATCAATAATCATCAAGTTTTGAGCAAGTTGAAAAAGTACAAAAGCAAATTCTCCACCTTGAGCCAAAATTATCGCATAAAAAATATTATCAAATCCGGTTATTTTAAATGCTTTTCCTAACGCATATAAAATTAGTGCTTTAACTATAATTAAACCAATCACTGCAATAAATATTTGAAGTGGGAAATTGAGCAAAAATTTAATATCTATTCCCATACCAACTGAGATAAAAAATAAACCTAAAAGCAAACCTTTGAAAGGCAAAATATCTGTTTCAAGATTATGACGATATTCTGAATTGGCCAAAACAACCCCAGTAATAAAAGCGCCGAGTGCTGGTGAAATTCCAATCAAATGCATCAATAAAGTAATGCCAAATATTAAAGCTAAAGTCAAAGCGGTGAATAATTCACGCATATTAGATTTGGCAACTAAGCGAAATAAATAATATGAGAAATAACGACTCATTAAAATTACCAATAAAATTACTCCAGCAATAATTAGAGTTTGGTAATATCCTGAAAAATGTTCAATTAAGCTAGTTGAAGATGGATCTTTATCGAGAGTAACTTTGGATAAAAGTGGTATCAAAATTAAAATTGGAATCATGGCAATATCTTGAAATAGCAAAATCGAAAAAGAAGATTCTCCCACTGGGCTATTTAAAAGTTTTCTTTCTTGCAATAAATTCAAAACCAAAGCAGTTGAAGATAAAGCAAGTGCCATGGCAACAGCCAAACTGGTTTGCCAGCTAAAATTAAGCGCTAATCCAATTGCGCTAAAAGCGATAGTAGTTAAAACAACTTGTAATCCACCAAGCCCGATAATTGATTTGCGTAAACGCCAAAGTGAAGATGGTTCTAGCTCTAACCCAATTACAAAAAGCATCATGATAATGCCAAACTCTGCAATATGCATAACTTTTTTGGGATCGGCAATTAAACCCAAACAGGCTGGTCCAATGATTAAACCGGCAAATAAATAGCCGATAATTGAGCTGAGTTTAAAACGATGAACTATTGGCACTACTATGCAAGATGCCGCAAGAAAAATAAATATTTCAAAGAGTAATTCGCTGCTCATTAGGATTTTTAATTTCTTGATTTTTTACAGAGGATTAACTTGGGATTTTTATCTAAAATTATTTATTAGGTTAAATTTTTTTTAGCTCTTTGCAAGAAATTTACAATTGCAAAAGGTTAAGAAGTTTTGACAATCATTGTTTCAACGCATCTATACCAACCCTAATAACAAATGATCAATTTTTTACACTCAAAAAAAACCGCATTAAAATTTTACAAAAATTAGAATCTGATTTTAGATGGGAATTGGTATAAAGCCTTTAATAAAGTGAGATTTACATAATTTTACTCACAACATTTCAACATAATTTACGATTCTTTTATATTTTTAGCATTGATTAGAATAGAGGTTTTATCTGATCAAAAATAGTCTTACTTAGATTCAATGAAAAATGTTAAATATATTTAGTTTATGATAAGAGATAACAAAATAATAGAAGGTGAATTAATTACAGATAATATAGATAGAGACAAAAAAAATTATCGGGAAGTTGAATCTGAATCTCAAAATTCTCTTAATAATTTATCTCCATTGAAATTTCTGATTAATATATTTAAGTCAAAGAAAAATAATCCGAAAGAAGAACGCAAGATCCGCGAAAAATTAACTGAAAAACAAACCGATAAAATGATTGAAGATAGTTTTCCGGCAAGCGATCCACCAAGTACTTATTAGCTTTTTTTCCTCAAACAATAATTTAAAAAATATGAAAAATATATTATTAGTTTTAGTTGGTATTGTTTTTCTAGGCCTTTTAGCTGCGGCAATTCTTCCGGAAAATTTTAAAATTGAAAAAGAGGTTGTAATTAATAAGCCAAAATCAGAAGTTTTTGAATATTTGAAAATGACTAAAAATGAAAATGAGTGGAATCCCTGGATTAAAAAAGATCCAAACATTGTTCAAAATTTCAAAGGTGAAGATGGCAATGTCGGCTTTGTCGCTTCTTGGTCGGGAAATAAAGAAGTTGGCACTGGAGAACAGGAAATTACCAAAATAACTTACAATCAAAGAATTGATTTTGAACTGAGATTTATCAAACCTATGAAAACTATCAATACCTCATATTTAAGTATTGAAGCAATCAGTGCAAATCAAACCAAAGTAACATGGAGCATAACCGGCAAAACCAGATTTCCTTTTAATATAATCTGTTTTTTCATGCAAAAGAAGGTAGCTGCTGAATTTGCTGTTGGATTAGATAACTTAAAAATAATTTTAGAAAAAAAATAATTAACTATTACTTTTTCATTTCTAATTAATTACACTTATAATGCTGACAAATAAGATAAATAATGATGAAAAAAAATTAGTTAAAATTAATTTTTATTTAAACTGCAAAAATTATATTACAAAATTTAAGTTAGTAATGACCAAAAAATTACCAATTATTTACCATTTCTCAAGAAATTCACTTTTTGTAATATCACTTTTGATTATACTGTCATCTTGTAAATCATTGATTACCAAACCAGAAATAATTCCAAAAAAAGAATCACAAGAAGAATATTTAGAAAAAATATACTCCACCGGAAAACCCCAAAAATTAAGAGAAATTTTTAATCATTACAGTAAGTTTGATTTCCTAAAAAAATATAAAAATTATTGGATTTAAAAGAGTTATGAAATATTTCTATAAAACTATGAAGTCTCCCGTTGGCCAGTTAAAGCTTGTTGGCAATGATGATGGTTTAGCGGCCATTCTTTGGGAGGATGATAATCCAAATCGAATTCGATTAGGAAATGTTATAGAAAATAAAATCCATCCTACCCTTCTTCAAACTGAACAACAATTAACCGAATATTTTACAGGAAAACGAAAATTATTTTCTATTAATCTAAATTTTGTTGGAACTGAATTTCAAAAAAAAGTTTGGCAAGCTTTACTGACAATTCCATTTGGAGAAACCAGAAGTTATGGACAAATCGCAAAACAAATCGGGAATGCTAAAGCATCCCGCGCAGTTGGAGCTGCTAATGGTAAAAATCCTATATCCATTATCGCACCTTGTCATAGAGTCATCGGCTCGTCAGGTAAATTAACTGGATTTGCTGGTGGCTTGAAGATAAAGGCGCATTTACTTGCTTTGGAAGGATATAAATAAAGCTCAGTTTTTCCGGTTCCAAGCAAGCAAAACTACATCTAAAAATGAAAGGTGATTTGCAACAATTAAAACCCGATTTCCGGCTTTTTGGTAATTTTCCAAACCTTTGATTTCGATTTTATAAAGTTTGGTAAAAAGTTTTTTGAGTAAATTTCTAAGCATTTTCAAATCTCCTGAAAAGTTTTTGTTTAACAATTTTTTTGATGATAAAAAAAACAAAAATATTGATAATTCCAACTAGTAGAAAAATTTGCAAAAGACTAAATTCTAGCTTAAATAAAGCAACCAAACTAATACTTGAAATTACCATGAATAAAGCGTTAAGAACATTATTGGCGGCAATGATTCGTGATAGATATTGAGTTTCTGAACGATGCTGCATTATAGCATAAAGCGGAACAATGTAGATGCCGGAAAATATTGCAATTGCCAATAATCCCAAGATTATGAACCAACTATAAACGCTTACTAATAAAAACTCTTTTAAGCTAAGCAAGTGATCTGGATTAGATGATAAATTATAAAAATAACTTGCAACACAAAAAATAATTATACCAATTGTAATCCCGATTGAACCAAGTGGCACAAGGCGTCCGTTGATTTTTCCTTTAAGAAACTTATTACACATAACTGATCCAATTCCAATTCCGATTGAAAAAATTGAGAGGAATAAAGTGACGATATACTCATCACCACTAATGATGTTTTTGGTATAAATTGGAAATTGTGATAGAAAGGTAACGCCAATAAACCAAAACCAAGAAATGCCTATTATTGAAAGCCAAACTATATTTTCTTTTCTAGCATAACTGATAATTTTCCAAGTTTGTGATATGATTTTAAAACTGATTTTAAGATTCTGATCACCAATTGGAGACTTGGGAATAAAGCGACTACTCAAATAGCCAATTATTGCGAATGAAACAACTGCGATAGAAATAATTTCAATACCGCTTTCGATGCGAATTGTAACGCCACCAATTATTGTACCGAATAATATCGCTAGAAAAGTACCACCCTCAATCAAAGCATTACCACTTACCAATTCATCATCTTTTAATGTTTCCGGAAGCAGACTATATTTGATTGGACCAAAAAATGTTGAATGAACTCCCATCAAAAATATTAGAACCAGAAGCAAATTAATATTTTCAAAATAAAATCCTATAAAGGAAAAACCCATAATCAGAATTTCAACAATTTTTATGATTTGAATTAATTTTGATTTTTCATATTTATCAGCAAGTTGTCCGGCAAGAGCAGAAAAAAGAAAAAATGGTAAAATAAACAAGCCGGAAGCAATAGTTACCATAATTTGTGCATTCATACCCAATTTCTGCGCCACATCATAAGTAAACCAAATTAGAAAAGCGTTTTTAAAAACATTGTCGTTAAAAGCTCCAAAAAACTGAGTAATAAAAAGCGGTAGAAATTTTCTAGATTTTAAAAGATTAATAGTTCTTGTCATTTTAATTGGGATTAATTTTACTATTAGAATTTTTAATAAATGGATTTAATAAGAAACAGAATTTTATATTATTTTTTAAGACCTTGCAAATAATTTTCCATTAGACAATCAGTTAAAATCTCTACAAACGGAGCCTCTACAACATAATGCCAAAAAGTTTTTCTATTCTTTAGTTGTACCACTCTGGCAAATCTAGCTCTGATGATATATTATATTCAGATAAAGCTCTTCAACTATGATAAGTTTTATAAGCAAAATCAATATAAAGCTTTGCTAGTAGTTTGGTATTATCAAATACTTTCAAGCAATCTAAATTGACTTTTGAAATTGGTTTTGTTATTGATCTTTCTTCTAAAAACAGCTTATCAGAAAATAAAATAAAAAATATGCTTAAAAGCACAAAAATAAGTAAAAAAGAAGGACATAATCAAATTCCTACTAAAGCAGAATTATTGCACTTCTATGAACAAATGTTATTAATTAGAAGATTTGAAGAAAAAGCCGGACAACTTTACGGAATGGGTTTAATTGCTGGGTTTTGTCACTTATATATAGGTCAAGAAGCAATTGCTGTTGGCATGAAAGCTAA
>CAMDAI010000003.1 GCA_945888585.1 Rickettsia typhi
ATCCGCCTTCTAAAGTTTGGGCAAAGGACTTTTTCATTTCATCAAAGAATGGTTGATTTAGTTTAGATAAATTTTCGTATTCAATCATTTTAGCTAATGAAAATATATTCTAAATAATTTCTGTAAGGAGAGCCTTTTTTATATTTTTCAATTAATTTTTGTAATGCAAATTTATTGATGAAGCCTTTTCTATAAGCCATTTCTTCAAGACAGGCTATTTTTAATCCTTGTCTTTTTTCAATCGTATGAATAAAAGTTGCAGAATCAAGAAGCGAATCAGGAGTTCCGGCATCAAGCCAAGCAAATCCACGTTTTAACTTTATAACTCCAAGAGAACCTTTCTCTAAATATTTTTTATTAACATCGGTAATTTCTAATTCTCCTCTTGCTGATGGTTTGAGATTTTTTGCGATATTTACCACTTCATTATTGTAAATATAAAGTCCAGTTACGGCCCAATTTGATTTTGGTTTGCTTGGCTTTTCTTCAATGGTAAGTGCCATATTTTCATTTTGATCGAATTCTACCACGCCATATCTTTCTGGATCAGAAACATGATAAGCAAAAATATAAGCGCCAATATCTCCATCTTTTATTTTAGTAAATTTATTTGCTAAATTTTCTCCACTGATTTCTGAACCATAGAAAATATTATCTCCAAGAATTAAACAGACGGAATCGTTTCCAATAAATTTTTCTCCAACAAGAAATGCTTCAGCGATTCCACCCGGATTATCTTGAACTTTATATTCAATTTTAATTCCTAAATCAGTTCCATCACCTAAAAAATTTTCAATATGAGCAGTATCAGAAGGAGTGCTGATAATTAGAATTTCTTTAATATCAATATTCATTAAAGTGGCTAGCGGATAACAAATCATTGGTTTGTCATAAACCGGAAGTAGTTGCTTGCTAATAACATTTGTAAGCGGTGCTAATCTGGTTCCAGAACCACCAGCTAAAATTATTC
Organism: Rickettsia typhi; assembly: GCA_945888585.1. GTDB lineage: Bacteria > Pseudomonadota > Alphaproteobacteria > Rickettsiales > UBA1997 > CAMDAI01. Next base: position 971 of record CAMDAI010000003.1, read on the forward strand.
CTTTCATTTTCTTATAAATTTATATACCATTTAATTGTCTCTTCTAATCTTTCTTCAAAATTCTTACTTAAAGAAAATCCTAATTCATTTTTAGCCTTACTATCATCAATAGCATAACGTAAATCATGTCCAAGCCGATCTGCAACAAAGCTAATTTGTTCTTTGTAAGATTTTCCATCAGATCTTGGTTTTAGTTGATCGAGGATTTTACAAATTAAGGTTACAATTTTTATATTGGTAATTTCAGCATCACCTCCAAAACAATAAGTTTCTCCGATTTTGCCTTTTTGTAAAGCTAGCTCAACTCCATTACAATGATCTTCAACATAAATCCAATCACGAATATTTTTTCCATTACCATAAACTGGAATCTTTTTATCATTTAAACAGGAAAAAATGACAGTTGGAATTAATTTTTCTCTATGCTGTCTTGGTCCAAAATTATTGGAACAATTGGTGGTAAGAGTTGGTAATCCATAGGTTTTATTCCAAGCTCTAACTAAGTGATCTGATGCGGCTTTGGATGCGGAGTAGGGAGAGTTTGGTTTGTAAGTTGTTTTCTCATCAAACTTTGGATCATTTTCATTTAGTGATCCATAAACTTCATCAGTTGAAATATGTAAAAATCTAAAATTATCTTTTTTATTTCCTTTTAATTTTTGCCAATATTCAAGTGATCCACTTAACATTGAGAAAGTGCCGTTTATATTAGTTTTAATAAAAACAGCAGGACCAGAAATTGAATTATCAACATGAGATTCAGCAGCAAAATTAACTACCCAATCAATATCAAATTTTTCTAGAGTTTGAGTAATTAAATTTTGATTACCAATGTCATTTTTGATGAAATGATAATTTTTATTATTTTCTATTTCTGCAAGATTTTGAAGATTGGCTGAGTAAGAGAGATTATCAATATTAACAACTAAATTTCCTGATTTTATTTGTTTTAAGACAAAGCAACTTCCAATAAATCCATAACCGCCGGTAATTAATATTTTGATCATATTTATTTGGTATGTAACTCTGATTTAACTAATTTTATTATAAGAAATGATAGTTATTTAAAAATCAATCATTAAAATTTGAATTAGTTCGTCATATAATTAATTGTAAAATAATTCATACAATGAAAAAAGCATTAATTACCGGCATTACAGGTATGGTTGGTTCTCATCTTGCTGATTTTTTATTAGCTAATACTGATTGGGAAATTTATGGAATGTGTAGATGGCGTAGCCCACTTGATAATATTGAGCATTTAATTGAGCGCATTAATAAAAAAGATCGTATTTATTTGCTTTATGGTGACTTGCGCGATTATATCTCAATTCAAGACGTAATGGCCAAATCAAAACCGGATTATATTTTTCATTTAGCCGCTCAGAGCTACCCCCAAACCAGTTTTGAATCTCCGCTTGATACCTTTGAAACTAACATTCAAGGTACTTCTCGCATTTTAGAAGCAGTTAGAAAATCACCAGATAAAATTAAACCAATCATTCATGTTTGTGCCTCAAGCGAAGTATTTGGCCGGGTTCCCAAGGAAAAATTACCAATTGATGAAGAATGTACTTTTCATCCAGCTTCGCCTTACGCCATTTCTAAAGTTGGAACTGATTTAGTGGGGAGATATTACGCTGAGGCTTATGGTATGATAGTGATGACTACCAGAATGTTCACTCACACTGGTCCCAGAAGAGGCGATGTTTTTGCTGAAAGTTCATTTGCTAAGCAAATTGCCATGATTGAAGCTGGATTAATTCCACCGATAATTAAAGTTGGTAATCTAAATTCTCTTCGTACTTTTGCTGATGTACGAGATGCAGTGAAAGCTTATTACATGTTAGTTACCAAAAATCCAATTGCCGGAGAATATTATAATATTGGCGGAACTTATAGCTGTACTATTGAAGCGATGCTTAATCATTTAATTTCACTTTCAACTGTTAAAGGTAAAATTAAAATTGAAACTGATCCAGAAAGATTACGCCCAATTGATGCCGATTTACAAGTTCCTAACACTAAAAAATTCTTCGATCATACCGGTTGGAAACCAGAAATTGGTTTTGAACAAATTATGCAAGATCTTCTGGATTATTGGCGTGATCGAGTAAAGAAAGGTGGAAAATTCTTAACTAGATAAATTGATATATGTCAGAATTATTATTAGTTCGTTCCCGTTCCCCACTAAGATTAGGTTTAGCTGGTGGTGGAACTGATATGGAATCATTTTTTAATAATTATGACGGCTGTGTTTTAAATGTTACAATCGATCTATATGCTTGTTGCACTATTAAACCCAAAAAAAATGGCAAGATAAAATTTATTGCTTCTGATTTAGAACAAGAATTTATTTGTGATATAACTGATTATATTGAACCTACCGGAAATTTGGCGCTTCACAAAGCTATCTATAATAGAATTATCAAAGATTATAATGGTGGAAAAGCCATCGGATCATTTAAAATGACTACCTATTGTGATGTTCCTCCAGGATCAGGGCTGGGATCTTCATCAACTTTAGTGGTTTCAATTATTAAAGCTTATTCTGAATTGCTATCACTTCCTTTTGGAGATTATGATATTGCCAATCTTGCTTATGAAATTGAACGTAAAGATCTTAAAATGAAAGGTGGTAAGCAAGATCAATATGCTGCTACCTTTGGTGGAGTCAATTTTATGGAGTTTTATAAAAATGATAAAACCATAATTAATCCGCTTAAAATTAGAAGATGGATTATATCAGAATTAGAACAATCATTAATCTTATTTTATACTGGAGTTTCAAGAGAATCGAGCAGTATCATGGAAGAGCAAAGCAGAGATTTTGAAAATGGGCTTTCAAAAACAATTGAATCGATGAATCTAATAAAAGAAGAAGCTTTTACAATGAAAGAAGCTTTGTTGAAGGGAAATATTAAATTAATTGCCGATTCGATGCAGCGCGGTTGGGAAGCTAAAAAATCTGCATCCGCTCGTATTTCCAATAGTAATATTGATCGAATTTATGATATGGTTATGAATGCTGGTGCTATGGCTGGGAAGATCTCTGGTGCTGGAGGTGGAGGATTTATTATGTTTTTAGTTCCGCCCTCCAAAAGAATGAAAATCATCAGATTACTTGAAAAAGAACAAAGTGGCAGAACTGCTCCGTGCCATTTTGTGGAAGAAGGAACTCAAAGTTGGAAAATATTTAAAGAATAAATCTTATGAAAAAATATATAATTTCTGAATTTATTAAAACCCATCAGCTTTTTGGTCAAATTTTATCCGATCAAAAATTGCAAGAAAATATTCAAAAAGCTGCAGAAATTTGTATAGAATCCCTAAGAAATGGTGGAAAAATTATGTTCTGTGGTAATGGCGGTTCTGCTGCAGATTCGCAACATTTATCAGCAGAATTGGTTAGTAAATTATCCTATGATCGTCCACCTCTAAATTCTATGGCACTCACCGTTGACACTTCTGCATTAACCGCCATTGGTAATGATTATGGTTATCTTCATTCCTTTTCCAGACAAGTAAAAGCAGTTGGAAATAAAGGTGATATTTTAATTATATTTTCTACTTCGGGTCGAAGTAAAAATATTATTGAAGCAGTAAATGCTGCCAAAGAAAAAGGAATTACTACGATTGGATTTTTAGGAATTGACGGCCGAGATATTGGTACTTTAATTGATTATCAAATTAATATTCCATCTGATGAAACCCCAAAAATTCAAGAAGGTCACATTGCTACCGGACATATAATTTGTGCTTTAATTGAAGAGAATTTTTTTGGACAAACTCACAATCCTCAAAGAAAGAAATAATATATAAAGCAATGCAAGCAATAATTTTAGCTGGAGGTTTTGGAACTAGGCTACAATCAGTAGTTAAAGATATTCCTAAACCAATGGCTGATATTAATGGTAAACCATTTCTTCATCATTTAATTTCTTATTTAAAAAGTTTTGGATTTACTGATATAGTGCTTTCAACCCAATATTTGCAAGAAAAAATTAGTAAATATTTTGGCAATAATTATTTAGGAATAAATATCAAATATGCTATTGAAAATGAGCCTTTAGGAACTGGTGGAGCAATTATAAATTCACTAAAATATATTGATAACACAAAGCCAGTGGTAATTTTAAATGGTGATAGTTTTCTAAAAATTAATTATCAAAAATTAATTGCATCTCACTTACAAAAAAACTCTGATCTTACAATAGTTTTGCGTCACATGGATAATTGCAGTCGCTATGGTTTGGTTGTAATTAATGATGAAATAATTACAGATTTCAGAGAAAAAAATGGTGAGCAAAAATCAGGTTTAATTAATGGTGGAATTTATATTTTAAATCCAAATTTATTTAATAATTTTAATTTAGCTAAAATCTTTTCTTTTGAAAAAGATTTTATGGCAAAATATTTAGATAAATTAAGGCCTAATAGTTTTATTTCTGATGATTATTTTATCGATATCGGCATTCCTGAAGATTATAAAAAAGCGCAAATTGAAATACCAAGAATTATCAAAAATAAAGCCTTATTTTTAGATCGTGATGGAGTAATAAATATTGACCATGATTATGTTCACAAAATAGAAAATTTTGATTTTGTTTCTGGCATTTTTGATCTAGGAAAAAAAGCTATAGATTTAGGTTATTTATTAATTGTCATCACTAACCAAGCTGGAATTGGAAAAGGTTACTACAGCGAAGAACAATTTTTGGAGTTAACCAAATGGATGGAAAATCAATTCATTAAACATCAAATCAAAATCACTAAAACCTTCTATTGTCCATACCATATTGATGCTAAAATAGAAAAATACCGCCAAAATTCCTTCGATCGTAAACCTAATCCAGGCATGCTTTTGAAAGCCATTGAAGAATTTAACATTGATCCAAAAAATTCAATTATGATTGGTGATAAAGAAACTGATATGATGGCGGCAGAAAAAGCTGGAATTGGTTTAAAAATTATTTTTAAAACCAAAACTAATCTTGCAGATTTAGAAATTAAGAACTTGCAAGAGATTAATTTATAATTAAAATTCAGAAAAAATTACGCTAATTGTTAAGTAATTATGTATCCAAAAGATCTGGTTTTACGACTATATAAATCAATGTTTCTAATCAGAAAATTTGAAGAAAAAATTGCTGAAATTTATCACACCGATGTAATTAAAAGTCCGGTTCATTTATCAATTGGTCAGGAAGCGGTTGCGGTTGGAGTTTGCGATGTTTTAGCTAAGGATGATTTAGTTTCTAATACTTATAGATGTCATGCCACTCATATTGCCAAAGGTGGTGATTTAAATAAAATGATGGCGGAACTTTATGGAAAAAAAGATGGTTGCGCTGGCGGCAAAGCTGGATCAATGCATTTAATTGATATAGAGCATGGAATTATGGGTGCTTCTGCTGTGGTTGGAACCACGATTCCGGTTGCCACCGGTTATGCAATGGCATTAAAAAGAGAAGCGGAAAAAACTAAAAAACAACGCATTATCATTTCATTTTTTGGCGATGGAGCTACTGAAGAAGGATGCTTTTCTGAAAGTATTAATTTTGCCGCATTACATAAATTGCCAATAATTTTTCTTTGTGAAAATAATAAATTAGCCATTCATAACCCAATTGAACGTCGTTGGCCAACTGATAAGATTTGCGAAAGAATTGCAACTTATGGAATCAAAACTTACCGAATTGAAGATGGAGATGTTTTTAAGATTAGGCAAACAGTAGAAGAGGCAGTTGATCAAATTAAAAATAATTTGCAATCTGGCCCAATTTTTATCGAATGTTTTACTTACAGGCATAAAGAACATGTTGGTCCAACTGAAGATTTGAATGAGGAATATCGCGATTTGGCTGAGTATAAAAAATGGGTAGAAAATGACCAAATCGAGCGTTTGGCTAAAATGCTGGATAAAATGGAAGTAGAAAAAATTGCTAGTGAAGTTGAAAATAAAATTAAAGAATCAATTAAATTCTCTGAGAGATCAGAATTTCCAGGCATTAAAGAATTATTTCAAAATGCCTATGCTGATCATGAGAAAGTTGATGATAAGCCAGCACAGGAATCCGATCAAAAATTAATTCGTTACGTTGATGCAGTTGCTGAAGGCTGTATTGCTGAAATGGAGCGTGATGAAAGGGTTTTTGTTTTTGGCCTTGATGTTGATGATCACAAGAAAATTCAAGGTTCTACCGCTGGAATTGAAAAATTTGGCCAAAATAGATTATTTGGAACCCCGCTTTCTGAAGATGCTATGACTGGTGTGGCAGTTGGTGCAGCAATGTATGGCCTGCGCCCGGTTCATGTTCACATAAGAATGGATTTCATGACACTTGCTGCCAACCAGCTAATTAACATGGCTGCCAAAGCCCATTATATGTATAATGGAGCTCTAAAAGTGCCGATGGTGGTTAGAACCATGATCGGCAGATCATGGGGGCAGGGTGCACAACATTCGCAAGCGCTACATGCCATGTTTGCTCATATTCCGGGGCTTCGAGTTGTAGCTCCTTCCAATGCTTACGATGCTAAAGGATGTATAATTGCCGCAATTCGCGATAATAATCCGGTAATTTTTATGGAGCATCGCTTATTGTGTAATTCTCAAAGCTATGTACCAGCAGTTCCGTATGAAAATGAAATTGGTAAAGGACGTATTGTTAAAGAAGGAAGAGATATAACGGTTGTTGGAATTTCTCACATGGCGTTAGAAGCAACTCGCGCTTCCCATCATCTTGAAACTATTGGTATTAATGCTGAAGTAATTGATCCAATCTGGATAAATCCGCTGGATATTGATCTAATTAAAAAATCAGTTGCTAAAACCGGCAAAATTTTAGTAGTTGATAATGGTTGGGTTGAATTTGGTGTGTCAGCCGAAATTATTGCTAAAATCTGTGAAGTTTTTCCTGATAGAAAAATCCAAATCGCCAGAATGGGTTTTGCTCAGATCACTTGTCCAACTACTAAATCTTTGGAAGATTTATTTTATCCAAATAATAAAACTATTGCTAACAAAGTTTGTGAAATGCTTGGTGATAAAAAAATTGATTGGTCAAAGATTGATTTAAAAAATCAAGAACTTGAAGAATTTAAAGGTCCGTTTTAATAAAATAATAAAGTTTTTTTTAAAATTCATTTGCAATATTAATAATTATTTTAGCTCTTTTAGTTTATTTACCTTTTTACTATCAATTCTCGAACGATCTCGGTTTATCATCTATTTTATCAGAAGATCAACATGCTTACATTTCTAAGATTTTCTGAATTTGAAGGTCTTGATACAATAAGAAATATGGCTGAAGAAAGAATTGAATTTGATGCTATTTATACAAAATATAAAAATATCAGTAATTGGAAATAATTTATGATAGATATTCTGCCAAAAATAACAGTGATTACAGTTGTTAAAAATTCTGTAAATACCATTGAAAAAGCAATAGAAAGTATTATCCGGCAAAATTATCCAAATTTGGAATATATTATTTTGGATGGAAATTCTACTGATGGAACTTTAGATATTATAAAAAAATATGACAAAGCAATTTCTTTTTGGAAAAGTAAAAATGATAATGGTGCTTCAGAGGCTTATAATGAAGCAATAGGAATCGCTAGCGGAGAAATAATAGGTTATTTAAATGCTGATGATTTTTATGAAGATGGTGTTTTATTAAAAGTGGCAGATCTATTTAAAAAAGATACTAATTTAGATGTGATATCTTTTAGATATCGGGTTTTAGAGCTTAAAAATAATCAATATATTACCAAATCGGAGAGTAGCATTGCAGATATTCTGCTCGATAAAAACAAAGATTGTGCTTGCCTTGGTATTAATGCAAAGTTTTTTAAGAAAGAACTATTTTTTAAATATGGTTTACCCTTAAAAAGTCTCAAGGATGGTCAGCTATTTTTAAGTAATGATACAGAATTACTAATCAGGTTAATTTTGAATAATGTAAAAAGTTTAGTGGTGGAAGATATTGGTTATAATTATTTGTTAAGTGATAATTCCAATAGTTTTTCTAATAGCTATAAAAATAATCCAATTTATATGGAGGATAAAGTACTTATAGCTCAAAGGTTTCTAGGTCCTGAATTTAGACGGTATTTAAATCCAATATGGGAAAAAAAATTTAAAAAATGGATAAAGAAATATCGTGCCAAATTGGTGAAGCAATTTATCAAATCAAGAAATTTTTCTGAAGCAAAGAAGCATTTTATCTTTGGAATTAAAGAAAATAACCATTTCCAGTTCTTGCTCTATTTAGTCAAAACATTTATAAGAAATTAGAATTTTGTACCGCGTTTTGATAATAATATTTTCCAGGTTCAAAAGGTGTTTTCATTCTTCCTAATCCCGTATGGGCAAATGGATGATTATTTTTATCTTCGTCAAATATTATTCTAACATCCATCGAAACTCTAGTTTGGCCTGACATAGGCATGGTGCTATGAATTGATCTTAAGTCAAATAACAAAATTTCTCCAAAATCAGTACTTACCGGTTTGGATTTATCATCTGTAATTTTAAATGCTGGATTATCGTGGTCCCTAACCTCTGCATAATATTTAAAAATGTCAAAATCGTAAGGCTCCAATATTTTTTTTGAGTCACTAACGCTCATTATATTAAATCCATGGCCTTCCAATCTTTTGTAGGTTAGAGGAATCCATATATTTAACTCATATGGATGATGACCAAGAAACATGTCATTATGATATGCTGGATAAACCTTTCTTGAATTTGTGCCAGGGCAGTGCACTCTAATGGTTGGTGTTTTTTGAAACCAAAATTTTCTACCTTTTCCTATTTCTTTATCAACCCAGTTTCTAATAAAATCATGATAAATAGAAATAAATTCTTCGTCCATTTCATATAATGATTTGGTTAAATCATTAATTCCAAAATCAAAATCATAAGTGGTGAATTCTTCGCTAACATTTTTATGAATATTTTCTAATTCATCAAATTCAATATTTAAGCGCTTTTTTATTGTTGAGTTGTAATAATCTCTTAATTGCCTCGTGTAGTTGTTTTCTTTTAAGTTGATGTTATCAGCATCATATTGTTTTTGAATATTGCTTTTTATATCAAAAAAATTCTTCATAAATTGCTTTTTTCTCTCATTGGCAATGTTATTATAGATTTCTTTTATCATTGGTCTGATCTAAAAATGATTAATATGATTTGAATTGAATACAGATTTATATGTTGATTTTTTCTATTTAGATATTATTGTAAAGCATTCTTTTGACAAATCTCTTTGTTACATAACAATACTAAATATATTATGCAAAAAAAATTGGATATAATTTTTGTTCAGCCTAATGGTGCTGGAAAAATATATCAATCTCTTAGTCAAGATCACTCTGCTATAGAAACACCAATTTGGGCTGCCATGTTAGCAAATAGATGCAGAAGTTTGGGTTATGGTGTGGTAATATTAGATTGTGAAGCAGAAAGGCTCAGCACAACCGAATCCGCAAAACAAATTAAAGATGCCAATGCCAGAATAGTTTGTATTGTGGTTTATGGTCAGCAACCAAGTTCATCATCACAAAATATGTCTGGGGCGGTTGAGACGGCAGATAAATTAAAAGAAATTAATCCGGATTCAAAAATATTATTTGTTGGGCCTCATCCTTCAGCACTCCCTCTTGAAAATTTAGCTGAGCCATCAATTGATATGATATGTCAAAATGAAGGAGTTTACACCATTAGTGACTTGCTAAAAGTAGAGGATTTAGATGATGAAAACATGCTTAAAAAAGTTGAAGGTTTAGGATTTAAAATTGATGGTAATCCATTCTTAAATAAAATTTCTCCAATCGTCTCTAGAGCTAATCTGGAAACAGATTTGCCAGGAATGGCATGGGATTTACTACCCAATGTAAATAAATATAGAACATCAGGATGGCATTCTTGGTCGAATAATTCTGATAAAGGACCGTTTGCTTCAATTTATACGAGTCTTGGTTGTCCAAATAAATGTTCCTTTTGTATGATTAATATTATCAGCAGAACCGAGCAGGGGTCAGATATTTCAAGTGCCGATAGCAATAAGTTTAGATGGTGGAATCCAGAATTTATTATCAAGCAATTCGATCAAATTGCTAAAATGGGAGTAAAAAATGTTAAGATTGCTGACGAGCTTTTTGTACTCAGTCCACAACATTTTATGAGAATATGCGAGTTGTTGATCGAACGAAATTACGGCTTTAATATCTGGGCCTATTCCAGAATAGATACCTGTAAACCAAAATATCTGGAAACTCTTAAAAGAGCCGGCGTAAATTGGTTAGCTCTTGGAATTGAGAACCCAAATACCCAGCTTCGGGGAGAAGTTCACAAGGATGGATTCCAAGAGGTTAAAATACTCGATGTAATTCGTGATATACAAAATGCCGGAATTAATGTAGCAGGAAATTATATTTTTGGCCTACCTATGGATACAAAAGATTCAATGCAAGCCACATCAGATTTCGTTCTTGAAAATCTGACTGAAATGGTAAATTTTTATTCTGCTATGGCCTATCCGGGCAGTCCACTTCATTTAACTGCTAAAAAGAAAGGATGGGAATTACCAAAAAAATATGAAGGTTATAGTCAGCACTCATATGAAACTCTAAATCTATCAAATGATCACCTAACTAATGCAGAAATTTTAGAATTTAGAGATAAGGCTTGGATGAAAATTCATACTAGCCCAAAATATCTTTCCATGCTTGAATCAAAATTCGGTCCTAAAGCTAGAGAGAACGTAGAAAGTTCCACTAAAATAAATATAAAAAGAAGAATTCTTGGCGATTAATTTTTTATAATATTTTAATGATAAAAGATTTAGAAAATTACATAATTGATACCAAGGATTTTCCTAAGAAAGGTGTTATATTTAGAGACATATCTATTTTGCTTAAAGAGAAGTTTGGAGAAACTATTAATTCTCTTGCTTTACTTTTCGACAAAGAAACCATTGATAAAGTAAATTATATTGCTGGAATCGACTCTAGAGGTTTTGTTTTTGGATCAGCTCTAGCTCAGCTCTTGGGTAAAGGATTTATAATGATTAGAAAGGGTGGAAAATTACCTCCTCCAACTATATCAGAAAAATATTCTTTAGAATATGGAAGTGACAAGATGGAGATTGCCCCTGGTGTTGGTGGTATTATTATAATTGACGATGTGCTGGCAACTGGTGGAACCCTAAAAGCTGCCGCTAATTTATGTAAAAAAGCGGGATATAATGTTTTAGATATCGCTGCTTTAATTGATCTTCGCTATCTCAATAATTTTTCTTGGCAGGATTTAAAAGCAAAATCATTAATTCAATATTACGATAATGATATATTAATAGTCATGGCTCTTAAAGAAGAATGTCAGGGATATTTCGTTAGTGAAAATGTTATTTATACTGGCCTTGGTAAGATCAACGCATCTTATGCTTTGATGAATGCAATTAATAAAAAGCGCCCAAAATTAGTGGTAAATTTAGGTAGCGCTGGTAGTGCTGTTTTTAACAAAGGTGAATTAATAAATTGCACTGAATTTATTCAAAGAGACATGGATGTTACCGGTTTGGGATATGAACAATATGTTACTCCGTTTGATAAAATAGATGAGCAGGTTTTAAAATATGGCAATATTATTGACGGTTTGAAAAAAGGCATATGTGGTACTGGAGATAGTTTTGATACTTCCTTAAATAAATCTGCTTCTTACAATCTTGTTGATATGGAGTCTTATGTTTTGGCAAAAATTTGTAAGCTTCAAAAAATTCCTTTCACATGCGTTAAATATATTACTGATGGTGCTGATGAAGGAGCTGGTAAAGATTGGAATGAATCTCTAAATACTGCGGCTAGAAAATTATTTGAATGCTATAAAAATCACATTGCTATAAAATATGATACAGCGCCAGTAATAAAAACGAAAATACATATATGTCTTTTTAATATATCCCATATTAATTATGTAATAGATCAGGTGGAATTTATCTTGGCTATTTTTAAACAAAATAACTACTTGATATCAGTTAGTAATGATTTCAAAGATGATGCTTTAAATGTTTTAATTGAATGTTTTGATGCCGCACATGAAGATTCATCGCAGACAGAGAGGGTAATTAATTATTGCAAAAAAAATAATAAAAAAGTTTCGGTTATAATGACGGAGCATATAGATTATATTGACAGAAGGGTATACGCTTATTCTGTTCCCATAAATGATATTGATGCAACACATTATAATCCGTTTATAAAAAAAAGAATTTTATCCATTTTGGCAATTTCTCCTTACATTAGACATATATTTACTCTTGGTGAATTTCCAAAATTAAAAAATTTTCGTGAAATGTCTGGAAAAGCTCCAATTATAATACCATATCCTCGCATAGAAAAAGTTTATGACAAGCATGATCCAGAATATGATCTGGTCTTTTCTGGAAAAGATACAGAATATAGATCTGAAATAATAGATAGAATTGAGAAAATGTCATTTTCGATAAAAAGTAATGCTTATCAAAATATATTGACTCGTAAAAAAAGAAATAAGCTGATATCCAAAGCAAAAATTAATCTAAATATTCCTCAAGATAAAAAATGGGAATACCCTTCATTGCTACGCATAATATTAGCTCTTTCATTGGGTAAAATAACTATTTCAATAGGAAATGGTAAGACATCAGGAGGCAATGACAGTTTCTATGCAACCATTGATCAAAATAATCTGAGTGGGTTAGGGTCTTATCTAAAGAATTATGATGTATATTATGAGAAATTTTTAGCAATATATAATCAAATGACTTCTGAAGTAATATTTCCACAAGATCATTTTAAAATTTGGGCAGAAATAGAGGGGGTATGTAATGAAAATTAAAAAAATAAATGTATTTTTGCCATGGAATCTTCCTGAATATTATGCTTTAAATGGTTTTCACGATTTATATGATTTTATTTTAGAAGAAAATCAATATTTTAATTTTAAGGCAATAGAAATTAAAAAATTTTACAATAAAAAATATTTAAATTTTTTTGCTTTCCTTAATAAATTTAATTTTAGCTTTCGATTTTATGATAAATCTGCTTCAGTTTCATATTTATTAAGCAAGGTGGCTGCAAAAGGTTGTGAATTAAATTTTCTTCATACTTCTCTCATATTTGCCGGTGAAAGCAAGCCATTTATATTTCATTTAGAAGATTTTCAAAGTATATTTCTGCACAGAGATATATTGCCAGTTTTTAATAAAGATGTAAACTTGCAGAAAATATTTGAGCAGAATAATTGCTTGGCAATTATTTCGCATATTCCTGAGACTTTACAGAGTTTTCGTAATTATTTTAACAGTCCGGTTATTAATTCAAAATTGCATTATAGTAGAATTGCTATATCAAACAATTTTATTAAATCTGCCAAAAAATTAAAAATTTCTAAACAAAAATCTTCAGAGACAGTTTTTTTATTCACTTCATCTGGTCATCAAAATACCAATAATTATGTAACTAGAGGATTTAAAGTAGTTATTAATTTGGCTAAAAAATTAATAGAGTCGGGTTATAAGGTAAAATTTATTTTTAAATGTATTAAGCTGGATAGATCCGCTTTTTTGGACCTTGGATTAAACGATGAGCAGATTGACTTTATTTATAATTGCTCAGCAATTGTTTGGTATGAAGAATATTTATCCGATGATGAAATGAGTGTATTGTATAAAATGTCGGATTTTTTTCTATTGCCATCCGCTCAATTGCATTCCATGAGTATATTGAAATCAATGTATTCAGAATCAATCCCTATAGTTACAGATACTGTTGGAACTAATCAATATGTTAGTCATTTAAAAAATGGTATAGTTTTAAATGGAGTTAGAAAAGCAGTTTTTCAGGATAATATTTTTTTACTAAAACCTAATATTGAAAATTATTTATTTCTTGAGAATAGTCTTACAGAGCAATTATTTTCAAATTTGGTTAAAATAATTGATAAAAAAGATGTTATTGAAAAAATGAAATCTGAGGCTAAAGAAACAGTAATAAGAAATTTTAATCCTAAAGATAATGAGGAAGAACTTCTGCATCATATTTTAATGGAGTATAACAAAAAGGTAAGCAGGAAGAGCAGAAAGAAAAATAAAATATTTAAAAAATTAGTTAATAGATATATTTTAAGCTCAGATTTTAGTAGATATAAACAAATTATTTGTCAAAAAGTTTTTGAATGGGAAAATATAATAGTTTTCAAACATCATTCCTACTACTATGTAAATGATTCAAAAAAAAATCGCTTTTCCGTTTGTGATCTAACAAAATTTTCTAAGCCTTATAAAGATATTTTTGAGGTCAATAAGGAGTTGCGGCGCCGATTATTCAAGTAGCACTAAGATACGAGCAATTAATAAGCTAATTTTATATAATCTGTCACCATTTTCACCGCAAAGATTTTTACCAATTTCCAAATCGCCGGATTCCCAAGCCAGAAATTCTTTAATTTCTTTGGTTAATTTAATTTGTGAATTAAGAATCAAAAAGCTTTGAAGATTTTGAGGGGTGTTAAACATTGATATTTCTTGCCTGGTAACAGGATTAGTAATTTTAGAAATTTCCTTAATTTTGTGGCAAATTATTTTAAATAATCCCTCTTCAATTAAGGTTACGGCATAAAGATTTATAATTTTTTCATCGGCCGTATAATTTCTTTTGTCAAAACAAATTTCATTAAGTGCAATCCATCGCAATTCTTCGGTTTCGTTATCTGGTATGATTTCTGGAGCTTTTTTTAACTCTCCTAAAAAGGCGCAAAATTTTCCGTCAATATTAATTAAACGATCTGGCTCCGAGCCAATCATCAAGGTATTAGTCTTTCCTAAATCAAAAATTAATTTATCCTTAAATTTATCTAAATCAATTCCTGTTTCTTCTAAAACCTCACGTTGCCAAGCCAATTGCCAATTAAAATCAACTTCTTTGGGCCAATCAATCTTATATTTTTTAAAAATCTTTATTAATTTTTTTGGATCATTGATTTCTTTGTATGCTTTTTGCCATCCTTGTTTCATGGCATTCTTATAATATTCATCAATGGTGGCGTTTTTTATTTTTTTAAAATTTTTCTTAAAAAAACCATTACATGATGGCAATTCAACATATCCGCCAGGAAACCACCATTGAAAATTATCTTTGAAGCGACGTTGTAATAAAGTGTAGATTTTTTGATCTTTTCTATTGTAATAAAAAACTGGTCCAACTCCAGAAATGCTAGTTTGAGGGAATGGTGATATATGATATTTTTTTGTTTTAGATTCAATAGTAACGCCAGAAAATGGAATTTCTAATGAATCTAAAATTTTAATGATTTTCTCTTCACTGATTTTTTGATTTAATCGTGATTTGCGATAAATCATGTTAATTTTTCTTATAATCTTTTATAAATTGATCAATATGAATAATAATATAGTCCAAAGCTTCTTGATTAATATGCTGATGACAACCTATGGCAAAACCATTTTTCATGATATTGTTGGAAGCTTCTTGATGTTTTCCCATTTTATGTTCGTAATATTTCATTACTGGATGATTGCCTATATTTCCGGCAATAATTGGACGATTTTCGATATTTTTTGATTTTAAATAATCAGAAATTTCTTTTACTTTAAAAGGACATTTATCTTTTAAAATAATACTAAAGCCAAACCAGCTAGAATAAGCATCAAGAGTTTCTTGTTGAAAATCAAAAATGTCAGAATATTTGTTTAATTTAGCAAAGTAATAATTAGTATTTTTACGACGCTGTTCAACAAATCCAGCAAGTTTTGGAAGTTGAACTTGACCCATTCTAGCCTGACATTCGGTTGGCCTTAAATTATATCCTAAATTTACAAAAATAAATCTTGGGTCAATATCGGGATATTGTTTAACATAATCAGCATGACGATCTGCTTCTCTGGTCCAGCCATGGGCGCGCATGATGCGCATGGTTTCAGTTAAATTAAAATCATCAGTTACGCAAATTCCGCCCTCAAGAGTGGTGATATGATGTGAAAAATAAAAACTGAAAGTGGCAACTCTACCAAAAGTTCCAACTGCTTTTTTCTTGTAATAAGCACCCATTGATTCACAAGTATCCTCAATAACTTGTAAATTATATTTTTTTGCCAAACTCATTAAGTTGTCCATATCGCAAGGATTACCATAAACGTGAACCAACATAATTGCTTTAGTTTTTGGAGTAATTGCTTCTTCGACTTTATTTAGATCTAAATTGAAAGTTTTAGGATCGCAGTCAACTAAAACTGGAATTAAATTATGTTGAATTAAAGGCCAAACTGTAGTTGACCAAGAAAGTGAAGGAACAATAATTTCATCACCAGCTTTTAAATTATTTTTAGTTTGAGGATTAGCAAGAGCTGCGATTGCCAATAAATTTGCTGAAGAACCAGAATTATTCATTACTGCATATTTATTGCCAAATTCTTTAGCGTACTGCTCTTCAAATTTACGAACTTCTTTGCCCATAGTAACATGAGTTGAGAGCATTTGATCAACAAAAGCATTGATTTCATCGGTGCTGAAAGTTGGTTCATGAAGTCTAACTATTGGGTTTTTTGCATCAAAATAAAAATTATGATTTTGATCACAATATGCCTTAATGGCCTTAAAGACATCATCTTTTAAAATATTGCTAGTATTCATGATAATATAATAATATGGGTTACTAATAATGATTAATCAGTTTACTTACGTTTATTCCAAAATTTCATTTCCGGCAAAGAAATAAGCAATTTCTATTTTAGCATTTTCTTCACTGTCTGAACCATGAACTGAATTAGCTTCAATGCTTTCGGCAAAATCTTTACGAATAGTTCCAACAGCTGCATCTTTAGGATTAGTAGCTCCCATAATTTCACGATTTTTAAGAACAGCGTTTTCACCTTTTAGAACTTGAACAACAACTGGTCCTGAAATCATGAATTTAACTAAATCATTAAAAAATGGACGCGCTTTATGAACTGCATAAAAAGTTTCTGCCATTTTGGTGGTCATTTGAATTCTTTTCCCAGCAACAATTGAAAGGCCTGCAGCTTCAAAATAGCTGTTGATTTTTCCAGTTAAGTTTCTTCTGGTTGCATCAGGTTTGATGATGGAAAATGTATATTGAATAGTCATTTTTAAAGTTTTTATAAATTAATTGAAATTAAGTTAGCGGTTATAATCTGGAAAAAATAGTTTTTTGTCAAGTATTGCTACGCCAAAAAAGCTTTTTCTTGAAAAGAATCTCAATTGTGATTAGATCATACTTCTTGAATTAATAAATTTTATCCATGTGTAGTATTATGATGCCAAAAAAAGATAATAAAAATTTTACTTTGGAAGATTTATTCCAAATTGCTAAAAAAAGAGCTAAGTCATCAACTCCAGAAAGTTCATATACTGCTTTCTTATTAAATTCTGGTTCAGAGAAAATTGCTAAGAAAGTTGTGGAAGAAGCCTTTGAAACTGCAATTGCATCAGTTCAGGGTAAAACTCATAAAAGTGATAAGAAACAGGTTATTATGGAATCTGCTGATTTGATCTATCATTTTTTTGTATTATTGATAAGTAGAAAAATTGAACTTGATGATGTAATTTCTGAATTAGAAAAAAGAACTAAAACTAGTGGTATTAGAAAAAATATTAAAAAGAAATAGGTTATGACAAATGACGGAGGAACTTTTTAGTTCCGAGTAATTTGCATAATTCAATTAAGTAAAAAAGAAATAATTATGAATGACGCTTTACTAAGCCTTTCTCCTAGTGCCGAAGCGAGAATTAAAGAGATTAAGTCAAAATCAGAAAATATTAATAAGCATTTAAGGATAACAGTTAGTGGTGGTGGATGTAGCGGTTTTCAATATGGTTTTTCTATGGATGAAAAAATTGAAAATGATGATTTTAAAATAGGTAAAAATGAGGAAATTTTATTAGCAGTTGATAGTGTTTCCCTCGATTTTTTAAAATCTTGCATAGTTGATTATGTATCTGATTTAGGTGGATCTTATTTTAAAATTAATAATCCAAATGCTAAGGTTACTTGTGGTTGTGGTAGTTCATTTTCAGTTTAGATAAATCAAATAATACTTGTAGATAATGATTATAAATTCTTTTCAAGGCATCATTCTAAAACTTCAGAATTATTGGGCAGAATATGGTTGTGCCTTACTGCAACCGCTTGATTTGGAGGTAGGGGCTGGAACTTTACATCCTGCAACTGTGCTTCGCGCTTTAGGAAAAACCCCATGGAATGTAGCTTATCCACAGCCTTGTAGGCGTCCAGCTGATTCCAGATATGGTCAAAATCCTAATCGAGTTGGCCAATATTATCAGTTTCAAGTATTACTAAAACCGGCTCCGGATAATATTCAGGAGCTATTCCTAAAAAGTTTGGAAGCAATTGGAGTTGATATTAAAAATAATGATATTCGTTTTGTTGAAGATGATTGGGAAAATCCAACTGTTGGTGCTTCTGGACTAGGTTGGGAGGTATGGTTTAATGGTATGGAAATTGTACAATTTACTTATATGCAACAAATTGGAGGCATTGAGTGTGAATTAATTCCGGGGGAATTAACATATGGTTTAGAACGAGTCGCCATGGATATTCAGGGTGTTGATAATATTTTTGATTTAAACTGGAATGGTCTTGAAGGAGATAAAAAAATAACCTATCGTGATGTATTTTTACAAAATGAAAAACAGAATTCAGCCTATATTTTAGAATATTTGGATGTTGATGTGATATTTAGACATTTTACTGATGCTGAAAATACTTCTAGATTGTTATCTGAAAAATTATTACCAATTCCAGCTTATGAGCAAGCATTAAAAGCCAGTCACTTATTGAACTTGCTTGATGCGCGTGGTGTTATTTCTGCAACTGAAAGAGCATCTTATATTGCCAGAGTTAGAAATTTAGTTAAAGCTTCTTGTGAATTAATTATATCAACTAAAACCTATTAATAATTTATGAATAATTTCATTGATATCATGCATAGTTTGTTTTGTTTAAATTCAATATTGGCAGTAATTGCCTTAATAGCTGCTTATAATGGCTTTTCAATATATGTTTGGATCTTGCTTGGATTGGTTTTCTTTGTGCAGTTTGATCCTACCGTTGTTGGTTTATTGATATATTTTTTAATATCTTTTGTTTTAGTAATTCCAACACTCAGACGTAATATTCTTACTAAACACATTATTTCTGTAATTAAAAAAGCTAATCTTTTTCCTAAAATTTCTGAAACTGAAAAAACCGCTTTAAGATCTGGAAATATTTGGGTTGATGGTCAATTATTTTCAGGAAAGCCAGATTTTAAATGGATTTTTGCCCAGAAATATCCGGTTTTAACTGTCCAAGAACAAAGTTTTTTAGATAATGAAGTAGAAGAAGTTTGTCGTATTTGTTCAGATTTTAAAACTTATCAGGATCGTGATTTATCTCCAGAAGTTTGGCAATATTTAAAAGATCATAAATTTTTTGGAATGATAATTCCTAAACAATATGGCGGACTTGAATTTTCAGCTTATGCTCATAGTGCGGTTGTGCAAAAATTAGCTTCTAGATCAGTTCCTTTGTCAATTACTGTAATGGTGCCAAATTCACTTGGGCCTGCTGAATTATTACTTCATTATGGTACTAAGGCACAACAAGATTATTATTTACCGAGATTAGCAATTGGTGATGAAATTCCTTGTTTTGCACTAACTGAACCAACCGCAGGAAGTGATGCCACTTCCATTATTTCTGAAGGTATTCTATTTAAAGATTCTGATGGAATTACAAAAATCAGGTTAAATTGGAATAAAAGATATATTACCCTTGGATCGGCTGCAACTTTGATTGGTCTTGCTTTTCAACTTCGTGATCCAGAAAATTTACTTAAAAAAGGAAATGATTTAGGAATTACTTGTGCTTTAATTCCACATAAAACTCATGGTGTTATTCAGGGCAGAAGGCATGATCCATTAGCTACCCCATTTGTTAATTCTCCGCTGAATGGTGAAAATGTCATAATT
>CAMDAI010000004.1 GCA_945888585.1 Rickettsia typhi
CTTTCCAGAACATCAAGCCCGAAGCAATTTTTAAAATTGTTTGATGATAAAAGCCTGTTTCAAAAAACAGTTTTGCGTAGTTGCGATGTTCAATTATTTAATCATCCCACAATAGTTTGTAATAATGATCATCGTTTTTCGGTTGCTTATGAATTACAGGAAATTTCTAAAACAGCTAGATCAATAATTCTAGAACCAATTGCTAGAAATACTGCTCCAGCTATTGCCGCCGCCGCCCTTGATATTTTAAAAAATTATGGTGAAGATAATGATTTAATGTTGGTGATGCCATCGGATCATTTAATTAAAGATGAAAATGCTTTTATAAATTATATCAAAAAGTCTACTGAGCTAGCCGAGGATGGCTATTTAATTACTTTTGGAATTGTACCAGAAAGCCCAGAAACTGGTTATGGATATATTGAAAAAGGTGATGGATTTGAAGTAAAAAGATTCGTAGAAAAACCTGATTTAGAAACTGCTAAAAAATTTATTGCAGCCGGAAATTTTTTCTGGAATAGCGGAATATTTATGTTTAAGGCTTCAGTTTATTTACAAAATTTACAAAATTTAAGTTTGGAAGTTTTTAAAAATGCTAAAGAATCTTATGAAAATGCTGTAAAAGATTTAGATTTTATCAGATTGGAAGAGAAAAATTTTAAAGAATGTCCAAATATTTCCATTGATTATGCAGTGATGGAAAAATCTAAAAAAATTGCAGTTCTTCCGATTTCAGTACAGTGGAATGATATTGGTAGCTGGTCGGCCATTGCTGAAGTTAGTAAAAAGGATCAAAATAATAATAGTTTAATAGGTGATGTTTTGGCTGCAAAAACGAGTAATTGTTATATTGATTCCAAACATGGATTAGTTGCAACGATAGGAATTTCTGATCTGATTATAGTTAATTCGAAAGATGCTGTTTTAATTGCTAATAAAAATAATACTCAAGAAGTTAAAGAAATTTATCAAAAACTAAAAGATAAAAGTCGTGAGGAATGTAACAATCATGCTAAAATGTACCGACCATGGGGAAGTTTTGAAACTATTGATTTAAGCGATCGTTTTAAAGTTAAAAAAATTACCGTAAAGCCAGGAGAATCACTCTCTTTGCAGATGCATCATTATCGTTCTGAGCATTGGATTGCAGTTCGTGGTATTGCCACGGTTACTTGTGGTGATAAAGTTTTTGATTTAAATGAAGATGAGTCAACTTACATTCCGCTCGGCAATAAGCATCGTCTGGAAAATAAAGGTAGGGAAGCTTTAGAATTAATAGAAGTTCAAACCGGCAATTATCTTGGTGAAGATGATATCATTCGTTTTAGCGACAAATATGGTAGGTAACCTTTGTAGTATTATGAAATATAAAAAAATTGGTATTATTGCAATTGCAAAAGAGGAAGCGCAAGCAAAAAAATTTTTATTGATAAAAAAATATAATTTTATTGATCAGGAAAATTTCAAAAAAGGTGAGGTTGATTTAATTATTGCACTTGGTGGTGATGGTTTAATGTTGCATTTGCTGCATGATTATGAAAATCATCAAATTCCGATTTATGGAATTAATCATGGAACTATTGGTTTTTTAATGAATTCATTTCATGATCAAGATTTAATGGCAGCAATTGAAAATGCTTCTGAAACCACCCTTTATCCTTTAAAAATGATGGCTTCAGATCATAAAGGTAAGATTTATGAATATTTAGCAATTAATGAAGTTTCATTACTTAGACAAAGTAATCAGGCAGCTAAAATCAAGATTGAAGTTAATGGAAAAGTTAGAATTGAGAATTTGGTAGCTGATGGAGTTTTAGTTTCCACTCCTGCCGGCAGTACGGCCTATAATCTTTCAGTACAAGGTCCGATAATTCCTTTTGGAGCAGAAGTTATAGCTTTAACGCCGATTAGTCCGTTTCGTCCAAGAAAATGGCGTGGTGCACTACTTCCATGCCAAACTAAAATTAAGTTTACCATTCTAGAAAATAATCATAGACCAGTAAGTGCCACGGCAGATTACAATGAAGTTAGAGATGTTGCTTGGGTTGAAATATCGGAAGATCGCACTCAGAAATTTAGAATTTTGTTTGATCCAAATCATTCATTGGAAGAAAGGATTATTAGAGAGCAGTTTTTATAAATGAATTTGAAAACACTTTCTATTTACATCCATTATCCATTTTGCAAATCAAAATGTCCTTATTGTGATTTTAACTCTCATGTAAAAAATAATATTAATCATGAAGCGTTTCAAAATGCTTATTTAGCAGAGTTAGAATATTTTGCCCAGCGTTTAAAAAATCGTCAAATTAAAACTATATTCTTTGGTGGAGGAACTCCTTCACTCATGCCAATTGGATTGCCGGAAAAAATTTTTAATAAAATTTCTAAATTATGGAATTTAGATAAAAATTGTGAAATTACCATTGAAGCCAATCCAACTTCTTTTGAAGCAGAAAAATTTAAAGATTTTAAATCTGCCGGAATTAATCGTTTGTCAATGGGAATTCAGGCTTTAAATGATAATGATTTAAAATTTTTAGGAAGAGAGCATAGTGCAAGAGAGGCAATTTCTGCAATTGAAACTGCCAGCAAAATTTTTGATAATTATTCTTTTGATTTAATTTATGCTAGACCTAGTCAAACAATTGAGAATTGGAAAAATGAATTAAATCGGGCAATTAAACTATCCCCAAATCATCTTTCGCTTTATCAATTAACAATTGAAAAAGGTACCAAATTCTATGGTCAGCATAAAAATGGTGAATTTATTTTGCCAAATGAAGATCTGTCAGCTGATCTTTATAATTTAACCAATCAAATAACTCATGATAATGGTTTAGAACTTTATGAAATTTCCAACTACGCTAAAAAGAATCATGAATGCAGGCATAATTTAGTCTATTGGAATGGAGATGATTATATAGGAATTGGCGCTGGTGCTCATAGCCGTGTTTATTTAGATAGCGATATTAATAGATCGGCAATAATTATGTTTCATGAACCAAGTTATTGGTTAAGTAAAGTTAAAAACGAAGGAATTGGAATACAGCAGATTAATCAAATAAATAAGCAGGAATTATTGGAAGAAATTATTCTAATGGGCCTGCGTTTAAAGGATGGAATTGACAATGATATTTTTATTAATCATTTTAACAAAAATATAATAGAAATTTTTGATTCTAAAAAAATTTTAAATTTACAAAAAAATAATCTTATTGAAATAAACAAAAAAAATATAAAAATAACTGATCAAGGCAGAATATTAAGCAATTCAATTATATCAAAATTATGTGATGCAATGATATACTATGATTAAAATTTCTTGCCCTTTCTTCCAGATCTAATTAATTTTAATTTGCACGAGCTTAAATAATATCTATTAATTTCTTAGAAACTTACTAATTACTTCATATGCGAAATCCTGATTCCAAAAATACTTCCAAATCTAGGTTCAAATTAAAAGCTTTTTCCCTTCTCAAGCTCTCTTTTGTGATTATTATATTGGCGGTTAGTATAGCATTGAGTAAGAATTTAGTGGGCAAGTCTCGTATAACTAATGCTCAGACTTTGGCTCAATCATCACCCGTGATGGCTCTAACTATTTCTGAATTAGAGACAGTAAATTATTCATTTTTTGCCAATTTGTTCATAAGTGAAGCTAATGCTGCTGGTGGTTCAGAGTTATCGGATGTTATGAAATATATGTCGAAAAAGTTTAATATTAAGATCCCACCAGCAGGAACAACTTGTAATGGAATTATTACGGATGGAGGGTGTGATGTTACCTCTTGTATTGTAACCACTCCAAATGTCACTCAATCTGTAGTTAGTAAAGGAAGTGGCGCTTTAACTTGCAATGCTGGATATAGTGGATCTCCTACTTATAACTGCACATCAGGAACTTTTACTCCGACTGGAAGTTGTAGTCCAATTACTTGTAATACTGTAGCTGGCACAGGGTATAATGCCAAATCAAATCTAGCTTATCCTTCAGGAAGTTTTTCATGTGATGTTACCGGATATACTGGAACTAAAACATATGCTTGTAATGCTCCTGGTGCTGCTACCGGTATCACAGGAACATGTAATGCAATCACATGTCCGGTTAGTGTTACCGGAATATCTTCTCCTTCATCAGTTAGTTATACACCATCATCTACTTCTATGACTTGTAATGTAGCGGGTTATGCTGGATCTGTTAATTATACTTGTACTACAGGGTCGTTGAACGTGACGGGAAGTTGTGTAACACTTCCTGCTCAATGCACTTCTTATATTTCTAGAAGTTTTGATGATACTTATGTTGGACTTGGGGTTGGTTCGGTTTGTCATAAGACTCTATCAGCGGGATGGTATAGGCTTACTGGTTCATATCCAAAACTTCAGCAACAGGGTTCATATTTAATAAATATAGGAAATAATAATGCCCCAGGATTTATGCAATTTGATCATCCGTCAACAATCGGACAAACAGTTACAGGAAATGTTGGATTTAATTGGAACAATAAAAATCTCTATTGGAAAACTTCAATTCAAGTAACTAATTGTAGCTCATATTTTGTATATTATTTACTTCCGACAACTGTTTGTAATATAGCTTATGTATCAGGATTTTAATCACTACTAATACTAAAAATTAATTTAATGATTAATTTGTCTAATTGCCTCGCCAATAACCAAAGTAGCAGCAACACCTACATTTAGTGAGCGCATATTGTTTTTCATTGGAATGGTGATTTGATGATGGCATGAATTGGCAATGTTTTCTGGAACTCCGGCCGATTCTCTGCCTAGCATTAAAATATCATTATATTGAAATTTGAAATCATAATAAGAAAGATTAGATTTAGTGGTTAAAAGCACCAAACGGTTTTTGTTCTCGATAATTTCTTTTTGATAAAAATCCTCAAAAGAATTGTGGCGGATAATTTTAACAAAGTTGATATAATCCATGGCAACTCGCTTGATTTTTTGTATATCAAAAACAAAACCGCAAGGTTCAATAATATGAATTTCTAGATCAAGACAAGCTGCAGTACGAATCATAGCAGCTAGGTTGGCGACGATATCGGGCTGATAGAAAACTATTTTCATTTTTTATTAGCTTTAAATAACTCTCGGGTTTTAATTAATTTAGCTAATCTGGAAAAAGAAAAAACATAGCTGTAGAAAATTCCATCAAAGCCATAAATAAAGTAACGGCGAATTAAATAAGCTTTTAGAAAAGCAAAAGAAGGAGTAAAAATAATTTTTAGAATTGAGGGATTTTTATTTTTTTTGAAAGCATCAAGAGCTTGAGCTGAAGAATAAGAATTAATTTTTTCAACCCAATGTTCATAAGAACGAAATGATTGATGAGAAATAATATTTTTTAATTGACCAATTTTATTTTTTTCTTTAGCAATTAAAACAACCGAATCATGAATTTTACTATCTTTAAAGCCAGCAAAATTACGGTTATAAAGCCTGAGCTGATTATAAAAATAAGCTAGTTTTTTTGGTTTTTTTTCATTAAAAAATTTATTAACGATTTTAATGCGATAGCCATAGAGCTCATCTTGTTTTTTGGTTAAAAATAAATTTTCAATTTCTAAAGCAAGTTCTGCTGAAACCTCTTCATCGGCATCAATATTTAAAATCCAATCATTTTTACAGCAATTTTCACCAAAAACTTTTTGGGGGCCATAACCATTCCACTTGTTATAAATTACTTTAGCACCAAGATTATTGGCGATTTCCATAGTTTTGTCAGTGCTGCCCGAATCAATTACTAAAATTTCTTCTGCAATATTTTTTACGGCATTAATTATTGGGGCAATGCGATCTTCTTCATTTTGGGTAATAATGAATACGGAAAGAGGAATTTTTGACATGATCTTGAGAAATAAAATATTAAAGTTACAGTGATGGGGTCTGAACCTTGATTTTCAATTAAATTTTTAATATT
This sequence comes from Rickettsia typhi, assembly GCA_945888585.1. Taxonomy (GTDB): domain Bacteria; phylum Pseudomonadota; class Alphaproteobacteria; order Rickettsiales; family UBA1997; genus CAMDAI01. Next base: position 5,951 of record CAMDAI010000004.1, read on the forward strand.
CCATGATAGTAAACACAAAAAACTTGGCAAGAAAAATAATTTTTGTAGTTATATTTTTAGCAGCCGTTATTGGTTTTGGTATTTTTGCTAAAAATGCGGTAAATAAGGAAAATCAAATATCTTCCATGAAAGCTGCGCAAGCTGCTTCGGAACAGCAAGAGAAAAAAAGTGATATAGCCGGAAGTGATTTAAGTAAAGCTCAGGAAGGTGACATTGTGTTAGGTGATCAATTTGCACCGGTTACAATGATTGAATATGCTTCGCTTTCTTGTCCGCATTGTGCTTCCTTTTATAGTGAAGCCTTCTCATCAGTTAAAACTGAATATATAGACACTAAAAAAGTGAAATTTATTTATCGTGATTTTCCTCTAAATCAGCCAGCTTTAAATGCTGCGATGGCTGCAATATGTCATTATAAAAATACTCAAAGTGCAGAAAAATATCATGATTTTATCAGAATATTATTTAGAACTCAGGAATCTTGGGCTTTTGTGCCAGATTTTGTTAATAGATTAGCTTCAATTGCTAAGCTTGATGGCATGAGTGAAGAAGTATTCAGTAGCTGTTTGAAAGATACTAAGCTGCAAGAATCTATTCTAAAATCTAGATTGGATTCTGCAAAAGAATTAGAAATTCAATCTACTCCAAGTTTTGTTATTAATGGGGAATTGGTGAGTGGTTTTGGCGGTCTTACTGAAATCAAAAAAATTCTTGATCGTAAATTATTAGAAAGCAAAAAATAAACATGGTTAACCAAAAGGTTTTGCCTAAAATTTTGGTACAAAATTTAGTTAAAAATTTTGATCAAAAACAAGTTTTAAAGGATGTCGATCTTAGGGTTGAAAAGGGTGAATCTTTAGTAATTCTTGGTGGTTCTGGTAGTGGTAAATCAGTTTGTATTAAAGCCATTTCTACTTTGATTGCTCCAACTTCTGGCAGTATTAAAATTGATGATGTAGAAGTTACTAATATGAACGAAAAGCAAAAAGACAAATTAATGGATAAATTTGGCTTTTTATTTCAAGGAGGAGCTTTATTTGATTCTTTGCCGGTTTGGGAAAATATTGCTTTTCGTCTGATTAATTCTAGAAAAATGGATAAAAAACAAGCCAAAGAAATTGCGCTTGAAAGGTTGAAAGCAGTTGGCTTAGATGGTAAAGTTGCTAATTTATATCCTCATGAATTATCAGGTGGAATGCAAAAAAGAGTCGCTTTAGCCCGTGCAACAGCGGCTAATCCGGAAATCATTTTTTTTGATGAGCCAACTACTGGTCTCGATCCGATTATGGCGGATGTTATTGATAATTTAATTATTGCTAATTCCAAAGAATTAGGAGCTACTACAGTTACTATTACTCACGATATGTATTCGGCCAAAAAAATTGCTGATAAAATTGCGGTGCTTTTTGAAGGAAAAATTGTTTGGTTTGGAAATGTTGCAGATATTGGCCATTCAGGCAATGAATATGTTGATAAATTTGTGAGTGGTCGTGATCGTATTCTGGCAAAAAAATGAAAAAGCTTTCAGTAAATCATGATTTTGTTGGTATCAGGTTAGATAAATTTCTGCTTAAACATAATATTGGTTTTGCTTTAGCACAAAAACTTATTCGACAAAAACAAATCAAGGTAAATGACAAAAAAGTTCCAGCGGCACATAGGTTATGCTTGGGTGATGATGTTGAAATTTATGCAGATTTATTAGCTTCATCTCCTAATGGGCAAGCAAAAATTAAAAAATCTAATCCAGAAGTTTTAAAAAAAATTAAGGAATCAATTATTTTTCAGGATAAGAATTTAATTGCAATAAATAAGCCACAAGGTTTGGCAGTACAGGGTGGAAGTGGTATTAATTTTAGTGTTGATGATGCTTTATCATTTTTAAAATTTGATTTGGAAGAAGTTCCTAAATTGGTTCATAGATTAGATAAGGATACCAGTGGAATATTGTTGATTGCTAGAAATAGGGTCAGTGCTGATTTGCTTACTGATGCATTTCGTAATAAAACTATTAGCAAGGTTTATTTAGCTTTGGTTAAAGGAATTCCAAGTAAAGCAGAGGGCAAGATTGATATTGCTATTGCCAAAAGATATCATGGTCAGGAAGAAAAAGTTTATCCGGATAAGGATGGTAAGGAGGCTATTACTTATTATAAAATTTTAGAATCTGATTCTGACCTTAATTGTTCTTTATTGGAACTTAGGCCAGTTACGGGTAGAACCCATCAATTAAGAGTTCACTGTAAAGAAATAGGACATCCAATTATTGGTGATGGTAAATATGGAGGTAAATCAGCTTTTATAGACGGTCTTCCAGATAGGCTTTGTCTTCATGCTTGGCGAATTACTATTGATAATTTTTTTGGTGAGAAATTGGAAATTAAAACCAATAAACCTCCTTTTTGTGCTCTTATATAAAAAATACACCGTCCTCATTTTCTATTAGAATTGGAGATGGTGTACCTTTTTTACTCTAGAATTTTATAAGCTGCTTTTGAGCATCCAAACATTCTTTTGATGAACTTCAATTCTACCAATAATTAAATCAGCAGTTGCATCATCTTTTTCTTCGCTGGCAATTTTAAAAGTGTCATTCAAAATTTTTGCTAAAGTTTCATTATCAGCTGCTAATTCTTTAACCATAGTTGAAAAATCGGCATTTTCATTACCACCTTTGATTTTGCTGGTTTTTTCAAAATAATTGAAATTAGCTTCAACTTTTGAATCAAGAGTTCTAATTCTCTCAGCAATATCATCAATGGCAAGCGACAGATCAGTATACTGCGCATTGAATAAATCATGCAAACTTTTAAAACTTGGACCGGTTACATTCCAGTGATAATTTTGGGTTTTTAAATAAAGTGCATAGCTACCCACAAGTGCTAATTTCAAGCTTTCAACGGTTTTTTTACTCATAAATCTCCTTTCTAATTTACAGAAATAACAAATGAAAATGCATTAATAATTGCTGCAATTCTAGCTATAGTGTGCACTGAATTTTCCGAAATACCAACCTTTATTAATTGTTTTTCATGAGAATCGATACACATGGCACAACCATTAATAATTGATACTGCCAATGAGTACATTTCAAAATCATTTTTATTAATGCCGTGACTGGCAATAATTTGCATTCTCAAATTTGTTGGTTTTTTGGCATATTCTTTATTTTCTGCCAGATGGGTAAAGCGATAATAGATATTATTCATTGCCATAATTGTGGCAGCAGCTCTTATACCATTGATTTCAGTTTCAGATAGAATTGATTTTGCTTCAGTCTCAATTGCTGATATTACTCGCTTTTCTTTAGTTGCAAATGCACTGGCAAGGGCAATTCCAAGAATTTGACTTCTACTTAATTCACTGTTTTGATCTTCGGCTAAAATACTGCTTAAATTAATTTTAATATCTTTGGCATAATCGGGCAGAGATTGTTTTAATTCATTTAAATTATTCATATTTTTCCTTTTATTTAAAGGCCCTGTTTTAGAACAGGGCCAAGATTAATTACTTTATTATTTTCGGGATAAGGTAACGCGCCATAAGGCTTATCGTGCTTTGCGGGGAGCCCCATCCGGACAAACGGGTTAAATTTTGATGGTTTCTTCACCTTTTTGCCAGTTGCAGGGGCAAAGCTCATCAGTTTGTAGAGCATCTAAAACTCGCAATACTTCTTTTGGATTTCTGCCAACGGTTAAATCAGTGACATAAACAAATCGAATTATACCTTCAGGATCAATGATAAAGGTTGCTCTATCAGCTACTCCTTCATTTTTATCTAAAATTCCAAGTTCTGAACTTAAATTTCTGTTAATGTCAGAAAACATTGGAAAAGGAAGATTTTTTAATTCGTCTTTTTGTTGTCTCCAGGCTAAATGAACAAATTCGGAATCGGTGCTGGCTCCGATAATTTGAGTATCACGATCTTTGAATTCATCGTTTAGTTTACCGAATTCGGCAATTTCAGTTGGACAAACAAAAGTAAAATCTTTTGGCCAGAAAAATACTACCAGCCATTTTCCTTTGTAGGTTTCATTATTGATCTCAATAAAAGCATTGCTAATGTCGTTACTTATTACTGCTTTGCCTTTAAAAGCTGGAAATTTATCTTGAATAGTTAACATAATTTACTCCTTAGTTTTTTAATAAAATTTAAGATTTATGTAAAATCTTGAAAGATAATTTAGTTGCTAATGACTTGATAATAAAATCGATTTTTTTTATGATTTTAATAGATTTTATCTATCATAAAAATTACTAAAATGAATTTAAGAGATTTAAGATATATTGTTGCAGTTGCCCAAAATAAGCACTTTGCCAAGTCTGCTGAAATTTCTAATGTTAGCCAACCGACACTCAGTATGCAGATTCAAAAACTAGAAAATGAGTTGGGTGTTAAAATTTTTGAGCGGAGTAATAAAAATATTTTAATTACGGAAATTGGTCAAAAAATAATTAATAAAGCAGCAACAATTATTAAGGAAGCTGATGATATTAAAGCACTGGCAAAAATTGCTAAAGATCCATTTTCAGGAGATTTAAAATTTGGGGCTTTCCCAACAATTGCACCTTATTTATTTCCCAAAGTTAGTTCTAAAATTATTAAAAAATTCCCTCAGTTAAAATTATTTTTGCTTGAAGAAAAAACTGAAATTTTAATTAAAAAATTGCAAAATGCCGAGATTGATGTCGCTATTATTGCCCTGCCAATCAATGTTATAGGATTGGAATATAAGGAATTATTTACAGAAGAATTTTTTCTGGCGGTAAATAAAAATCATTTACTGGCTAATAAAAAATCAATTAATCGCAGCAATCTTTTTGGTCAAAAAATCATGTTACTAGAAGAAGGGCATTGTTTGCGTGATCAGGCCTTGGAACTTTGTTCAACCCTCGGTGGATTGGAAGATCAGAATTTTCGGGCAACTAGTTTAGAAACATTAAAGCAAATGGTTTCGATTGGAAATGGAACAACTTTAATTCCTAAAATTGCCATAAATAAAGATGATAAAAATATTAAATATCTTAAATTTTCCAGCCACGCTCCTTATCGTAAAATTGCTTTGGTGTGGCGCAAAACTAGTCCCAGAAAAGAATTGTTTTTAGAAATTAAAAATATTTTTTTATCTCTTTCGTTATAGCAAAATATTCAATAATTTTTGTTTTATATAAAAGAATAAACAGGAAAATAATTCATCCTTTTAATATAATTTTACCATTTTTATTTTGAATTTTGTCGGCTAATTCTAATTGAACCAAGGCAATATTAACAATTTGAGTAGGAATTTCTAATTCTCTAATAATTTCATCGTTGGTGATTTCAGTAAAATTTAATTTTTTTAGAATCAGATTTCTTGCTTTGTCGATATCACTATTATCTGATAAATTAGAGATAAAACTAGTAAATTCGTGGCTTTCCGGTTCAAATGATTTTGATAATTTTTCATCTTCTTGCCTCATATATTTAATTTCATTTAAAATATCATCAGTATTTTCCAGCATTTTGGCTCCTTGTTTTATTAAGCGATTAGTGCCTTCATATCTTGGATCCATTGGGTTTCCAGGAACTGCAAAAATTTCACGATTTTGTTCTAAAGCAAATTTAGCAGTGATCAAAGTGCCAGATTTTAAAGTAGCTTCAACAATTACCACTCCAAGTGAAAGACCTGAAATTATACGATTGCGTTGAGGAAAATTACCACCTCTGGGTAAAGTGCCAAAAGGAATTTCGGAAATTATTACTCCCTGATTACTAATTTGATGATATAAATTAGCATTTTCTGATGGATAAATATTATTAATTCCGCCGGCAATTACGGCGATAGTTCCGGTTGTAAGTGATGCTTCATGAGCGGCAGTATCAATTCCTCTGGCGAGGCCGGAAGCAATAATCATTTCATTTTCACCTAATTCTTTGGCAATTTTTCTAGCAAATTTACAGCCGTTAAATGAGGCATTTCTTGGACCAACAATGGCAATAATATTTTGGTTTAGAAGATTAATTTTACCTTTTACGGTGAGAATTGGAGGTGGATCGGATATTTCGCGTAACATTTTTGGATAGGCTTCTTCAGTAAATCCGATAATGTCAGCGCCAAAATTTCTGGTCGCTTCTAATTCTTTAATAGCAGCATTTTTATCGTAAGGTTTAATTGGTTTTTTTAAACCTCCTCTAATTGAAAATTCCTCAATATTTTCAATTGCTGTTTGGGCATTATTAAAAATTTTTAAAAGATTAAAAAAGGTGGAGCGCCCAATATTATTGGTGCGAATAAGTCGAATCCAGGAAATTAATTCTGCTTCGGAAAGCTGATGAAGTTTGGGTTTTATCATGGTGGTGCCGTGATTTTAATTAATAAAAATGTAACTAGTTTTTTACGCGATATCCTCTTTTTAGTAACTGGTAAACAATAATCCAAAGGATAAGGTTAACTGATAAAATTACTGTTATTCCGGTAGCAATATTGCCATCATTATGGCCTGTAATGCCATATCTAAATCCATCAATCATGTAAAAGAATGGATTAAAATGGGCTACTTTATGCCAGAATGGAGGTAGGTCATTTATCGAATAAAAAGTTCCGGATAAAAATGTCATAGGAGTAATGAAATAGCTGGTAATTGCTGACATATGATCGAAAGTTTCAGAAAGAACGCCGCATAACATTCCTAATAATCCTAGAAACATAGTAGCGAAAAATAAGCAAAATAGAGAATATCCAAAATTATGAAAGGAGAGTGGAACAAAAAATATAATTACTAAAAAAGCAGTGACGCCAACCAAAACACCACGGGCAACCGAGCCAAAAACCATAGCAAATAAAAGCTCGCCTGATGAAATTGGTGGAATTAGATAATCGACAATATGACCCATAACTTTACCCATTACAAAAGAAGATGAGCTATTGGCAAAAGCATTTTGCATAGCGGCCATCATAATTAAGCCAGCGGCCATAAATTCACGAAAAGGTACATTTTGTATATTGGGAGCATGACCGCCAATTGCTAGAGAAAATATTGCTAGAAGTAGAAGAATGTTAATAATTGGTGAGAATAAAGTTTGGTGATAAACTTTTAAGAAACGAAGAGTTTCTTTTTTAAATAGACTCCAAGTTCCATAATAATTGATGGTGCAACTGCTCATAATTTTTCTTTTTACTTGATTGGTGCCTCTTTGATAATCTATTCCAGGCTTGAAAATTAACTAATTTTGAAATAGGTTTTGGTAAATTTCAAAATCTTTTTATAAGCATAATGCACACAATAGAAAAAATACAAATAGAATTTTCTTCGGAGTTATCTTTGGTTAATTCTCTTGTTGATTTGGATAGTTTGAGAGTTAATTATTTAGGTAAAACTGGCATTATCACTGGTTTAATGTCTGGTTTAAAAGATTTATCAATTGAAGAAAAAAAGCAATTCGGAGCTTTAGTAAATCAGCTAAAAAATAAAGTTGCACTAGAATTACAAAATAAAAAAGATGATTTGGAATTAATAGTGTTAAGTGAAAGGTTGGCTGGTGAAAGAATTGATTTAACTCTACCAGTTAGACAAGAAAATCGTGGTTTGGTTCACCCGATTTCTAAAGTTATCAGTGAAGTGAAAGAAATTTTTGATAATATGGGTTTTACTATTGAAGAAGGCCCAGAAATTGAAGATGACTTTCATAATTTTACCGCGCTTAATATGGCAGAAAATCATCCAGCTAGACAAATGCAAGATACTTTTTATTTGTCAGATAAGGATGGTAAGAAAATGTTGCTGCGTACCCATACTTCTTCGGTGCAAATTAGAAAAATGGAAAATTCTAAACCACCTTTAAAAATTATAGCGGTTGGTAAAGTTTATCGCTCCGATTCCGATCAAACTCATACGCCGATGTTCCATCAAATGGAGGCTCTGGTCATTGATAAAAATATTAATATGGGCAATCTCAAATGGACATTAGAGCAATTTTTAAAAACTTTTTTTGAAGTTGAAAATATTTCTATGCGTTTTCGTCCAAGTTTTTTTCCTTTTACTGAGCCATCAGCGGAGTTGGATATTGGCTATTCCAAAAAAGATGGTGTAATTAAAATTGGCGGTGAAGAAAATTTCTTGGAAATTCTTGGTTGTGGAATGGTTCATCCGGGTGTTTTAAAAAATGTAGGAATTGATCCAAGTGAATATCAAGGTTTTGCCCTTGGTTTCGGTATTGAACGTTTGGCTATGCTTAAATATGGAATTAATGATTTACGAATGTTTTTTGAAAATGATTTAAGGTTTTTAAAGCATTACGGTTTCTAGTATCAAAGGTTTGTAAGCTTATCTCAACATTGCAATTATTATAAGTTTCTTGAAATTATTTTAGAAAACATTACAATCTTCCGGCTTTTTGTAAAAATTTAATAAATTCCCAACCTACATTTTATGGGCCAGAAACTTTCTAATACAACTCAATTTTTTAGTGGCAATTTTGTCTTTGCACAAGAATTATATCAAAAATATTTAACTGATCCTGCCTCAGTGGATTCAAGCTGGAAAGAGTTTTTTGAAACTAATGCTGATGATTTAAATTTAGTGGTTCAAGATTATAGGGGGTCATCTTGGAAAAATCGTTCAATTAAGGTTATTGGCGGAGAAGATTTTGATATATCTTCCGTTGCAAAAAAAGAAGTACCAAAAAAAGATGCTAAAGCTCCAGAAAAATTATCTGGTGCACAGTCTAGTTCTCATTTAGCCAAAGATCTAAAAATTCATGTTCTTAATTTAATTTTGGCTTATAAAAGATATTCTCATTTGGCTTGCAATCTCGATCCGCTTGGATTAGTTGCGCCTGAAATTGTTGCTGAAATTTCTCCTAAATATCATGGAATTGAAGAAGCTGATTTAAATGCTGAAGTTGATTTAGATGGAGTGTTAGGATTTAAAAAAGCTAAAATTTCGGATGTTATTAATAAATTGAATTCCATTTATAAAAACACAGTTGGTTGTGAATTTGAATATATTCGTAGCGACATACAAAAAAATTGGTTATCTGCTGCAGTTGAATCAGCTTTTACAACTCAATTGTCTAAAGATGAAAAAGTTAAGGTTTTAAAAGAAATTATCAGAACTGAAAGATTTGAACAGTTTTTACATAAAAGATTTCCAGGTGCTAAAAGATTCTCTATCGAAGGTGGAGATGTAGCAGTTCCGGTTATTGAAAAGATTATTGATAGTTCTGCTCGAAATGGCGTGAAAAAAATTGTAATTGGAATGGCTCATCGTGGTCGGTTGAATACTTTAACTGGCATTATGAAAAAACCTTATCATGAAATGATTGCTGAATTTCAGGGAACTCCAGGCATGCCTGAAGGAGTTACTAAATCAGGTGACGTAAAATATCACATGGGTTATGCAAATAGCAGAGAAATTGCCGGCAAAAAAGTTGATATTTCTCTGGCTTTTAATCCCTCGCATTTAGAAGCGGTGAACTCGGTTGTAACTGGTCGGGTGCGTGCTAAACAAGATTTATATGGTGATAAAGCCAGAACTTCAGCCATGGCAGTTTTAATCCATGGTGATGCTGCTTTTGCAGGCCAAGGAAGTGTGGAAGAGAATTTAATGATGAATGGTGTTAAGGGATATAATACTGGTGGGGTAATGCACATTATCATCAATAATCAAATTGGTTTTACGGCTAATCCTAATGATTCTAGAAGCACAACTTATGCTTCTGATTTAGCCAGAGCAATTGATGCGCCAATTTTTCATATTAATGGTGATGATGCTGAATCAGCAATTAAAATTGCTGGAATTGTGGCGGAGTATCGCCAAAAATTTGGTAAAGATGTGGTGGTAGATTTAGTTTGTTATCGTAAATATGGCCATAATGAAGGTGATGAACCGCTTTATACTCAGCCAATTATGTATACGGTTATTAAAGATCACTCCACTCTAGAAAATATCTATTCTAAAAAATTAATTGCAGAAGGATCGATTTCTGAAGGTGATTATCAAAAAATTGTTGGTGAATTTGAAGCTCATTTACAAAGTGAATTTGAAGCGGCTTCTAAATTCAAACCAACTGAAGCCGATTGGTTAAAAGCGGATTGGAGTAAAATTAAAGATGGTGATAATTCGGTTTTAAAAACTGCGGTTGAAGCTAAAAAATTACAGGAAGTTATTAAAAAAATTACTGAAGTTCCGGCTAATTTTAATGTGAATCCAAAAATTGCCCGTCAATTAGAAGCTAGAAAATCAGTAGTTGAAGTTGGTAAAGACATTGATTGGGGAACTGCGGAATCGCTGGCTTTTGCCTCTCTTTTGACAGAAGGTTATCCGGTTCGAATTACTGGTCAGGATTCAGGAAGAGGAACTTTTTCTCATCGCCATTCAGTTTTACATGATGCGCTTAATGCTTCTAGATATTTTCCATTAAATAATTTAGGAGAAAAAGCGGCCAAATACGAAGTTCATGATTCAGTGCTTTCAGAATTTGCTGTGCTTGGTTTTGAATATGGTTATTCACTTTCAACTCCTTATGGATTAACTATTTGGGAAGCCCAATTTGGTGATTTTGCCAATGGTGCTCAAGTTATTTTTGATCAATTTATTGCATCAAGTGAAGTCAAATGGCTTCGTAAATCAAATTTAGTGATGTTACTTCCTCATGGTTATGAAGGCCAAGGCCCAGAACATTCTTCGGCTAGATTAGAGCGCTATTTGCAGGCTTGTGCTGATGATAATTTAAGAGTGGTTAATATCACCAATCCGGCTAATTTCTTTCATGCTTTGCGTCGTCAATTATATTCTAAGGATCGTAAGCCATTGGTTGTAATGTCGCCAAAATCATTGCTTCGTCATAAATTAGCAGTTTCAACTTTAGATGAGTTTTCTGCTGTGGAAAGCTTTAGAACAGTAATTGGGGAAGTTGAAAAACTTGCAGATGATAAAGTAAAAAAAGTGGTGATTTGTTCTGGCAAGGTTTACTATGATTTATTAGAAGCCAGAACAACTAAAAAAATCAGTGATATTGCCTTGGTAAGATTAGAACAATTTTATCCATTTCCAGCTTCTGAATTAGCAGCTGAGATTAAAAAATATAAAAATGCTGAAGTTGTTTGGTGCCAAGAAGAGCCTAGAAATATGGGCGGGTGGAGTTTTGTTGCTGAATTGATCGAAGAAGTTTTGGTGAATATAAAAGCCAAAAATTCTAGACCAAAATATGTGGGAAGAATTGCTTCGGCTTCTCCTGCAACTGGTTATGGTAAATATCATGCCAAGGAATTGGCAGCCTTTATTGATGAGGCTTTGAAATAAAATATTGTTGTCTGTTAGGTGACATTTCTAAAATTTATTATTAAAAACTTGTAAAAATTTATGACTATTGAAATAAAAGTTCCAGCCCTTGGTGAATCAGTTAGTGAGGCAGCAATTGCAAAATTATATAAAAAGGTTGGCGATGTGGTTAAAGCTGATGAAATTTTAGTTGAGCTTGAAACTGACAAGGTAACTTTGGAAGTTAATGCACCAGCTGGCGGAACTATTACTGCACTTAAGGTAAATCAAGGTGATAATGTTAAAGTTGGTGATGTGATTGCTGTTATGGAAGCGGGTGATGTTAAGGTTGCCTCAATTTCTACTAATACTTCAACTTCTGTCCCAGCTGAAAAAGCTGCCACGGCTGTAATTACTGGTGTTGCGCCACAAACTGCAGATTCTGCCGCTCCGGTTTCTCCGGCACCAAAAAGATTGGCAACTGAAAATAATATTGATGTTAGTAAAATTGCCGGTTCTGGAAAAGATGGCAGAGTTACTAAGGGTGATGTTTTAGAAGTTATTGCTGGCGGCGGCGTCCCTGCTTCAAATAATTCTTCTGCTCCAGTTGCTGCCAAACCCGCTGCTAACTTTGGTGAAAAACCAGTTGAGAGAGTTAGAATGTCTAAGCTTCGTCAAAAAGTTGCGGAAAGATTAAAAGAATCTCAAAACACTGCGGCTATTTTAACTACATTCAATGAGGTTGACATGACAAGTGTCATGGCTCTTCGTAATGAATATAAAGATGCTTTTGAGAAAAAACATGGCATCAAATTGGGTTTCATGTCTTTCTTTGTAAAAGCTTGTATTACTGCTTTGAAAGAAATTCCGGCAGTTAATGCTGAAATTGATGGAACTGATATTGTTTATAAAAATTTCTATGATTTAGGAATTGCAGTTGGTTCTCCACAAGGTTTAGTGGTTCCAGTTCTTCGTGATGCTGATAAATTAAATTTAGCTGAAATTGAAGGTGGAGTTGGTGAGCTTGGCAAAAAAGCCAGAGATGGCAAATTGGCAATTGCTGATTTAATGGGTGCAACTTTTACTATTTCTAATGGTGGAGTTTATGGTTCATTAATGTCTACTCCAATAATTAATCCTCCACAATCAGGAATTCTGGGAATGCACAAAATTCAAGAAAGACCAATGGTTGTTGCTGGTGAAATTAAAATTCGTCCGATGATGTATTTAGCCCTTTCTTATGATCACAGAATTATTGATGGTAAAGAAGCGGT
>CAMDAI010000005.1 GCA_945888585.1 Rickettsia typhi
AGCAATATCAAATGAACCGGCATGAGTTGGTCCATCAGCGCCAACAAAACCAGCACGATCCATAGCAAAGCGAACAGGTAAATTTTGTACAGCAACATCATGAATAATTTGATCATAAGCACGTTGCAGAAAAGTTGAGTAAATAGCAACGAATGGTTTAAAATCCTCACAAGCAAGACCAGCGGCGAATGTAACCGCATGTTGTTCGGCAATTCCTACATCAAAAAATCGGGTATTTTTGCCTTTTTCTGAAAATTCTTCTGCAAAAATATCTAAGCCGGTTCCGCCAGGCATAGCAGCAGTTATGGCAATAATTTTAGGATCTTTTTTAGCTAAAGCAGTTAGAACTTGTCCAAAAATTTTACTATAACTAGGATTTGTACTTTTAGCTTTATCTTGAATACCGGTTTCAGGATCGAATTTAGCAACTGCATGTAGTTTATCATCTGATTTCATCACTTCATTATAACCATGTCCTTTTTGGGTTACTGCATGAATTAAAATAGGGGTGCTGGAATTATCATCACGAATATTTTTTAAAATTGGCACTAAAACATCTAAATTATGTCCATCAATAGGACCAATGTAATAAAATCCCATTTCTTCAAAAATATTGCCACCCATCCACCATTCTTTGGTAGCTTTTTCAAATTTACGTGGATATTTGGCTACTGAGTTTGGAAGTTTAGCAATAAATTTTTTAGAAATTTCTCGGAATTTTAAATAGGATTTTGAACCAGCAATTCTTGATAAATAATTTGACATGGCGCCAACTGGTGGAGCAATTGACATGTCATTATCATTTAAAATTACGATTAGACGATTATGCATTGCTCCGGCGTTATTCAAGGCTTCATAAGCAATTCCTGCGCTCATTGCGCCATCACCGATTATGGCAATGACATTTCTTTTTTCTTCTTTTAAATCACGCGCCACAGCGAATCCAAGTGCTGCTGAAATTGAGGTGGAGCTATGCCCCGCTCCAAATGGATCATATTCGCTTTCTTTTCTCCTAGTAAAGCCGCTAAGTCCATCTGGTTGCCTGATAGTCCTGATCCTGCTTCTTCTTCCGGTTAAAATTTTATGTGGATAGGCTTGATGACCAACATCCCAAATTATTTTATCATTTGGAGCATCAAAAATATAATGAATAGCAACAGTAAGCTCAATAACTCCAAGACCAGCACCCAGGTGTCCACCGGTTTTAGAAACGGCATTAATGGTTTCAAGGCGTAGTTCATCAGCTAATTGTTTTATTTCCAGCAGGGAAAATTGTTTTAGATCTTTTGAACTAAGAATTTTATTTAGTAAAGGAGTTTTGTTATGAAAATTATTGTCGTTCATTCTAAAATTAAATTATTTTGAATCTGAAGCTGCTACATCTGCTTCATTACCGCCTGTTTTAGCATCTGAAGCTGCTACATCTGCTTCATTGCTTTTTGGAGGAGTGTCTGCTTCTTTTTTACCGCTATTTCCTATCTTATTGGCTCGTTTTAAATCATTAATTCCTTTACGGGCTAAAATTTTGCTGGCACCCATTGCTCTTTTTTGAAGACCGCCAAGGATACCAGTTGATTTTGTTAAAACATCCTTGAGGGATTTATTGTTCATACCAGGTAATTTAGATCCAGCAGTTAAATTGGAAGCAATTGCAGGAATTTCGCCGGCAAATTCTGCCAATATGTAAATTAATAACAGCGCTTTAATCATAGTTAGAATTTTAGCTCTGGTCACATCTGGTTTGGTAAATATTTCTAATATCATCGGAATACCAATACCAACAAGCTCAAGCCCTGGCCAGTTTTTAAATCGATTAACGTTAATTAAGCACGCAACACTATCAGCTTCAGGATCAAGAATTACATCATCATTACTGATATCGCAAATTGGTTTACCATTTGAATCATCGTCATAAACTGTTTTTCCGCTGGGAATTTTTTTAATTTCACCATTTTTATCCATACATGATTTATCGCAAACTAATTCCTTCATTGGAGGATTACCTCTAAAAGTAGCACTTCCAATTATAGATTCATCGAAAATGGTTACAAAAATACCAATATAAGCAAATAATAAAATTGGCTGTAAACTATAACTTAAAAGTTCCTTGAGCCAATTTTTAAATATATTTTCAGTTTTCTTAAATAAGGCCAGCGGTATAACAATAGGTGAGACATAAACCATAATAATTATAGCCATTGATGATGCTAAGAAAATATAAAGAACCCTAAGAGAAAAAAGCACCATAAATATGCCAAATATCATGGTCAGAACTGAAAAATATATACCAATTGGACCAGTAAAATAACCTGCTAATACTAGTTTAGCTATATTAGCTACGCTGGCAGATGGCCCGAATCCTAGATAGAGAGCTATCTTGCAATCAAGAGTATCCCATATTGCCAAATATTCTTTACCGGCGGGATAAGATTTTCCAACTGCTACGGTATTTACAGAAAGTTCTTTTCTGGTTATGGCTTGTCCTGATTCAGTAAAATCACCTGTAGAAACATCAATTGTTGTTGGTGTTGAAATTTGTCCAAATTGACAACCATCTCTTTTGCTTTCGCTTGGGTTTACTCGCATTTTCATTACTATTGTTGAAAATGATTCTGATGCTTTATAAACCCCATCAAAGAAGGTTTGTTGCCAAGCATCTCCAGTAGCAAACCACATGATTAAAGCAAGTTTCATTACATACACTATTATTTCTTTCTTCTCTAGAAATTTACCTCCCGTCAGAACTTTTACGCCCATAAAAGTTATAGACATAATTAATACTAACTTGATTAAAAGTTGAACCCGATCTTGTATTATTGAGAAAAATCCTTGTTCGGTAACCTCTTTGCCTTGTTGGTAAATATAAGACCGTCCACTGCATTCGCCTTTGGCATTGGGCACCTCTCCTGGATTTCTGCATTTACTATGTCCGGCACGATTATAAAAGACATTTTCTAATGTTTCTCTAACACATTGGGCAATTGGAGTGGTAAAATGACTTTGTCTTCCAGAAATTATCCCTGAATCATAGCTATAGTTATTTTGAGAGTCTCCAGCAAAATTTAAACAAGCAGTTGAAAAATAAGGAGAGGTTATATCGGTTTCATAAACATATCCATCATTGGTTATAACGCAGTGATTTAAAAGTTGGCAATAGTTTTTGCATTTTCCGGCCTTGTCATTATAGGAGCAATCATCATTTCTAATTTCACTTTTACCTGCGCACGAACCACTTTTTACAGTGTCCTCGTCAATAATTGTCCATTTTTGAGCAGTTTCATCCCAAACTCCATCTTGATAATAACTGCACTCAGTAGTTCCGCCTTTAATATTAAAATTGTAAGGACATACACTATAAGATTGAGCACATATTAAGGTATCTCTATATTTATAATGTGATTCAAAAGTTATAATATTTTGCTTGCCATTTTGATCATTTTTTAAAGCGCATTTTGATCCGACATCGCAAAACTGATAATTATTACCATATTGTAAACAAATTGATTCTTTACTTCTTCGTTGGCAGCATTTATAGGCTTCATCATAATCTCGAACTCTATCTGTGCTAAATCCATCATTGGGAGTTGCACTTAAAGGATCGGCCCATGCCTGTCTTATATTGTACCTCTCACAAAGATATGATGCTTGAGTGCCCCTCATATAGTATCTTTGTGGTGGATAGTTATCACCTTGTTTTGGTCTGGTTACATCTTTACAAGGATTATCGCCGCCGCTGTTATCTTCTTTTTCTACTCCCCCAAAATACCATTCTCTGTATTCTTTATTATCAAGATTTAATTTATTATTTTCTTGCTTGATGGCCCGATCATTAATGATTGAATTAATTCTTGCTTTTTCATCTGGAGTGTCTTTTAACATGGATTGCGCATTCCACTTCATCCAATTTGCTCCGCATAAAGTGGCATTATTAAAGCCATCTTCAGCTACTGCATGAATTATTCTAAGCTCGACTAATGCAATATTAAATGCGGCACTAGCTGCTAAAGTAGCGGCTAGACATCCAAAATCACCATTCTTGGCGCGTTTTGCTGCTTCAATACCAGCCTTGATAATATCTCTTGAATCTAAGATAGGAGAAGGCGTTGCTCTGGGTATTTTGCTTCCAGTTCCACAAACCCCATTCATTGTGGCAATTAGAGCTTTTACGGTCGCATATGTTGTGATTATAACGGTTAAACAAACTGGGTTATCTAGTTCAAATTCAACATCTTTACCTGCATCAGTTGGGTTAAAATCTAATCCTTCGGTAGAAACTGGAATATTGGCATCACCTCCCCCCTCGGGGCTACAGGTTCTAATTCTATCTCGAATTGAGATGTCAGCTTTAGATTGATTTGCAGAGCTTAACATAAAAAAAGTTAAAAGAAAAACAAGCAAAACAGCTCTGAAACCAAGCTTTAAAATTGAAAATGTTTTTTCTTTATTAATTATTTTCAATTATACTTTCTTTGACCTCTCATAGAAAATTTTTAACCAATCCATTGGATTAGGGCCAACTTCTTTAATAATTTCATCTAGTAAAATCACGGTTTCAACTCTTCCTGATAAAACTCTGATCACATCATCCATTCCGCTAAGATCGATTCTAGCTACTACGCCATCATTATCTTGTTTAACTAGGAAAAATCTAGATCCCGGATCGGTAGTTTTAACAATTGAAAATTCTCTTTCACTCAACATAAAAACACTACGATAAACTTCAGTTGCTTTTAAATTTGGTAAGAAAATTTGTGTAGCAGTTTGTTGAACTAAAGTATCCGAAATAGTACTTTTACTGGCATCTTCTACTGATTGAGTTGCAAAAACCACAAAAGTATTCAATTTTCTTAAAACTTTTAACCAATCTTTAATTTTTGGAGCAAAAATCGGATTATCGATTAAAGCCCAAGCTTCATCCAAAACAATCATGGTTGGATTTCCATCAAGTGATTTATTAATACGGTGAAATAAATATAGCAGAACTGGTCCTAAACTATATTTGTCTTTTAAAATTTCTCCCATTTCAAGGCCAAAGATACGTCCAGAATTAAAATTAATTAAATCTTCTTCATTATCAAATAATTTGGCATGAGATCCATTAGAATGCCACATTGATAACCGGTTTGAAAGTGAACCAGGTCCGCCAATTCCCATAAAAGGAGCGATGTTTCTCAATCTTCTTTGATTTTTAGAAAGTTTATAATTGCCATTTACTGCTTCATTAATTTTATCCATATCTTCAGCGGTAACCTTATCGCCATTTGCTGAAACTAAGGCTTTTAGCCATTCTGCTAAGAAGGATTTATTTTCATTATTTTCATCTAATTGCAGCGGATTAAATCCAGAAATTTTAGCAGCATCGGGAACCATGTAAACCCCACCAATTGCTCTGACAAATATTTCAGCGCCATGATCTTTATCAAAGAAAAATAATCGTCCACCAAATTTTTGAGATTGAGCACATAAAAAGTTAAGCAATACGGTCTTACCAGCACCAGTTGGACCAATAATCATTGTATGTCCCACATCTCTTACGTGAAAACTAAAGAAAAATGGAGTTCCTGAAACGGTATTAAATACAGTAACGGCATCGCCCCAATGATTTCCTTTTCTTTTACCAGAAGGATAATTGTGAAAAGATGCAAAAGATGCGATATTTAGAGTGTTAACGGTAGATTTTCTGGCAGCAAAAGATGAGTTGCCCGGAAGTTGTGCCCAAAATGCTGGTTCAATATTTAATCTTTCTCTAACCCCAGTAATGCCAACGTTGGCAAGCTCTACTACGCACATTGATAAAGCGCTTTCCAAAGCTTTAGCATTATCTTCAATACAAAGAATAGTCATATGATGCTGTCCGAAAGCAAACTCGCCGCTCATTGCTGAATCCAAGGCCTGATCAATTTCTTGAATTTGCGAAACTGCCACATCTTCTGATTGTACTAATCGTCTTTGTTGTAATTGCATTGAGCTAATGGCAATCATTCGGTCAACGAAGCTAAAAGATTGACTGATAATAAGTTCAAAAGGCATTTGCATAAATCCGTCAAAAACTCCAGCATGAGTTGATGGGCGATATTCTTTAATTGAAACTACTCCAGTATATTTAGTTGAGTTGGGATTTCTTACCTCAATTGATTTTCTGCCGAAAAATAAACGACTAATCGGGATATAGTGAGAAATTTCCATGGTAGGAACCACCATAGGTTGAGTATACCCAGAATTAACAATCCTTCCCAAAAATTCTAAAATTTCTGAAAAAACCCCATCTTCAGTTTCTGATAATCCTAAAAGATGCGCGCCATATGCCGAAAAACCGTTAATAACTCGATTAGTCATTTCATCAAGATCATCAAAGCATTCTCGCATATAACTTTCCCACGCGCCCTTATCAGTTTTGTGTTGAATTTTTTGGGCTGCCTGCTGCAACATTGCCACGGTTGATTTATCTTGGCCTCGAATTATGGTGAGGTAATGTTCATTAACGAAACTTTTATCAGTGTTGTGTTTTGCTGACCATTCCCGATTAACACGATCTGAAAAGACATCAGTCATTTCTCCGTCAGGAAATGCTTTTTCTTTTCTTCTGATGCTATGAAAATACATCGAAAAATTTCCTGAGGCCATCCCTTTAAATAAGTTGTTTCGGCCATTTTTTTTTAAATCGATATCTTCGTCATCAGCGGTTTCAAAAGCAAATCCCTTAATTTTAACAACACGAATAAGCTCTTCTTTGTAAGTTAGGATGGTATCAGAATTCCAATGGCATCGATAAGGTAAAAAATATGATACCGAAGCTTCCGATTTGGCAACCTTTTCTTTCTGTGGCTTTACTGTCGTTAAACGAATCATTGTCTTTAAAGGAGCGCTATTTCAAGATAAGATTTTATAATAAATACCAACCCATAAAAGACAATAGGGCTTTTTGCTAATCCTTATTAGAGATTAGTTTATAATTTTGCCAAGCTATAAGCCGGATTCTGTTCTTGTTCAAATATTTCTATTTAAACAAGTGATAGCCATTCATCTAGAATTATTGTTGCCAATAATTTCAAGCAACTTACCCGAATGACGATGTGAGAACCATCTACTTTAAAATTTTCATTTTAAAATGGCCATTCCTATTTAGTTTTGCTCCTGATGGGGTTTTTCCAAATTGATGTTACCACCAAAGCGTGTGAGCTCTTACCTCACATTTTCACCCTTACCCGTTTTCACAGGCGGTATATTCTCTGTGACACTTTCCATGAAGCTTAAAATTTTATTCTTAAACTTCTCCAGCCGTTAACTGGCATCACTTCCCGATGGAGTCCGGACTTTCCTCTTACCTTCATTGATTGCTCAAAAGGCAAGCGACTATCCGCTTGGCGGGGTTTATTATCAACATTTATTTAGCTAGGGCAACTTAAATTCTTGCTAAATTTTTCTCCTCACTTATTTTTGTAGAGGTTCTACAACACTAATTTTTAATACATGAAAAAAACCGTATTTTCTGGAATCCAATCCTCAGGAAACCTTCATTTAGGAAATTATCTAGGCTCAATTGCTAACTGGATTTCCATGCAAGATGAATATAAATGCATTTTTGGTATTATGGATTTGCATTCAATTACAGTTCCACAAGATCCAAAAGAATTACAAAAAAATATTTTAGATTGTGCCATTATTTATTTAGCCTGCGGACTAGATCCAAAAAAATCAATAATTTTTCAACAAAGCACAGTTAAAGAACATGCCGAATTAGCCTGGATTTTAGGCACTTTGACGCCTATGGGATGGCTGAATAGAATGACGCAGTTTAAAGATAAATCTGGTCACAAAACCGGTTATCCAACTAATATATCGTTCTATGAAGATTTGATAAAAAAACTTAAGGAGAAAGCTGGTTCAATAACAACAAAAGAATATGGCAACAAGATAGCAGAATATGAAGGATTAATTTCTATTCAGAAAGAGCGTTTACAGGAATACACTAACCTCGGTCTTTATGCCTATCCAGTTTTGATGGCTGCTGATATATTACTTTATAAAGCTGATGCGGTGCCAGTTGGTGAAGATCAAAAACAGCATTTGGAGCTAACCCGTGATATTGCTGGAGCTTTTAATCGTAGATATAAAAATGAATTTTTCAAATTGCCACAACCTCTGATTTTAGGCAATTGTACTCGTGTTATGTCACTTTTAGATGGAACAAAAAAAATGAGTAAATCTGATGAAAGTGAATTATCTCGAATTAATTTATCTGATGATGCTGATGTGGTTAGAAAAAAAATTAAAAAATGCAAAACTGACTCAATGCCAGGAATTTCCTATAATGAAGCTAGGCCAGAAATTTATAATTTGCTTAATATTTTTTCAGGTGTAACTGGCAGAAAAGCCGAAGAAATAGCTGTTGAATATCAAAATTCCGGTTTTGGCAAATTTAAAGAAGATTTAGCTGAAGCTATTATCTCTAAGCTTTCTCCTATTCAAAATAATATTAAAGCTCTGCAAAGCGATATTTCTTATGTTAAAAAAATCTTGCAAGATGGCGAAAATAAAGCTAGAGTCGCCGCCTCTTCTAACTTGGCAGAAGTTAAAAAAATTGTGGGTTTGAGTTAAATGGATTTTGAAACAGAAATAAAAAAACTTAAAAAGGAAATGAATGCAGTTATCTTGGCGCATTATTACCAAGATGAAGAAATTCAAGATATCGCTGATTTTGTTGGTGATTCATTAGATTTATCCAGAAAAGCTGCCGCAACTGATGCTGATGTTATAGTTTTTTGTGGTGTTAAATTTATGGCAGAAGTGGCTAAAATTTTAAACCCAACTAAAAAAGTTATTATTCCTGATTTAAAAGCTGGATGCAGTTTGGAAGATTCTTGCCAGCCAATTCCTTTCAAAAAATTTAAAGACCAACATCTGGATCATTTAGTTTTAACCTACATCAATTGTAGTGCTGAAATTAAAGCCTTATCTGATATTATCGTTACTTCTTCCAATGCTAAAAAAATTATTGAACAAATTCCGACAAATCAAAAAATTATTTTTGCTCCTGATCAGCATTTAGGTCGTTATTTAAGTAAAGAAACAGGTAGAGAAATGGTGCTTTGGCCAGGAAGTTGTATGGTTCATGAACAATTTAGTGAAAAAGAATTAGTAAAATTAATTGCTAATCATCCAGAAGCTAAAGTAATTGCTCATCCAGAATGTCCAGAAAGCTTGCTTAATTATTCTCATCATATTGGTTCAACCTCATCACTTCTAAAATTTGCTACTGAAAATCAAGGTGGAGAATTTATTGTTTTAACTGAGCCGCATATAATTCATCAAATGCAGCGCTCAAATCCTAGCGGAAAATTTTACCAATGTTCATTTGTTGATAAAGCTGGTTGTACCTTGTGCAATAATTGCCCGTATATGCAATTAAACACTATGGAAAAACTTTATAATGTGATGAAAAATGGTAATAATGAAATCATTTTAGATAAGGATTTGGCAACAAAAGCCAGAAAATCCTTGGTTAGAATGTTAGAAATGTCTTAAATAACAATTTTCTGATAAACTTCTTTATCCATTTCTTCAATTAAAACCGAAAATCCAGTTTCAGAATTTAACCCATTAGATTTTTTATATTCGGATAAATTCGGCGAAACTTTATCTAAAACTTTTTTAGATAAATTATAACGAATTTCTTTGCTTCTTCCTGATAAAATTTTGATGGTGATGTGAAAAAAATCAGAATTATTTTTATTATCTGCAATTAGATAATTGCCATAACTAATAGCCCTTCCCTTACAAGCTTCGATATGAAAATTTCCCTCAGTATTTTGTAGAGTTTGGTGAATTTGTAAAATTAAATCTTTTACAAACTCACCAGTAAAATTATCCGAATGTTCAACTATGATGTGAGGCATTATAGTGGCAAATTATCATGTTTTTTCCAAGGTTTTTGGACTTGTTTATTTCTCAAAGTTTGCAAGGCGCGACAAATTCTTTTTCTGGTGTTATGAGGTCTGATAATTTCATCAATAAAGCCACGAGATGCTGCTACAAAAGGTGAGGCAAATTTTTCTCTATATTCAGCAATTCTTTTATCTTTAGCTTCTTTATTGCCAATATCGTCACGAAAGACAATTTCTACCGCACCTTCAGGACCCATAACTGCAATTTCAGCATTAGCCCAAGCGTAATTTACATCGCCTTTTAAATGCTTAGAATTCATCACAATATAAGCGCCACCGTAAGCCTTTCTGGTGATAACTGTTAGTTTTGGAACTGTGCTTTCAGCATAAGCATAAAGTAATTTAGCGCCATGACGAATAATGCCGTTATGTTCTTGATCGGTTCCGGGCAAAAATCCAGGAACATCCACGAAAGTAATAAGTGGAATATTAAATGAATCGCAGAATCTAATAAAACGTGCCGCTTTAGCACTAGCTTCAATATTTAAACATCCAGCTAAATTCATAGGTTGGTTAGCAACAATTCCAACGGTTTCCCCTTCTAAACGACCAAATCCAGTGATAATATTGCTGGCATAATTTGGCTGAATTTCAAAAAAGTCACCTTCATCTAGAATTTTTTCTACCAATTCACTCATGTCATAAGGTTGATTGGTATTTTCTGGAACTAAAGTATCGAGTGACATATCAACTCGGTCAGCCATATCTTCAGTTGGAATTTTAGGTAGTGCGGCCTTGTTAGAAAGTGGTAGGAAATTAATCAATCTTCTGGTTTGAAGAAGGGCTTCAATATCACTTTTAAAAGTTAAATGAGCTACACCAGATTTGGTTGCATGAACTTTAGCGCCACCCAATTCTTCCTGAGTTACATTTTCATGAGTAACCGTTTTTACTACATCTGGTCCGGTTACAAACATATAGGAACTATTTTCCACCATGATTACAAAATCAGTGAGCGCTGGTGAATATACTGATCCACCGGCACATGGCCCCATAATTAAGGAAATTTGTGGAACAACGCCTGATGCATCGACATTTCTTTGAAAGATTTCACCAAATCCACCAAGAGAATCCACCCCTTCTTGAATTCTTGCTCCGCCTGAATCATTGATACCGATAATTGGGGCGCCAACTTGCACGGCCTTATCCATAATCTGACAAATTTTCTTAGCATGAGCCTCACCAAGCGAGCCTCCCATTACGGTAAAATCTTGGCTATAAATAAAAACTAATCGACCGTTAATAGTTCCTTGTCCTGTAACCACACCGTCTCCAGCATGTTTTTTGGCATCCATGCCAAAATCAGTGCAGCGATGTTCAACATATAGATTATATTCTTCAAAAGAATCAGGATCGAGTAGTACCTCAACTCTTTCTCTGGCGGTTAATTTGCCTTTGGAATGCTGAATATCAATTCGCTTCTGACCACCGCCTAATCTAGCTTCTTCTCTTTTGGCCATCAATTTTTCTATATTAGATAATGACATAGTTTCATTGTTAGTTTTTATTAAAATCTAAATTCAGGGGCGCAATTGTTATTGTTTTTTTTATTTAAGACAAGAATTTTAACTAATCCTTTCCAATTCTTTTAATTTCCCATTCTAAAGTAATACCGGTTTTTTCTCTAACTGCATCAATTACTTTATTTCCCAAATTAATTAAATCAGTAGCTTTGGCATTGTTTGTATTAATCATAAAATTGCAGTGTTTTTCTGACATTTGAGCATCATTTACCCTTAAACCTCGACAACCTGCCTTATCAATTAACTCCCAAGCCTTTTGTCCTTCCGGATTTTTAAAAGTGCTTCCTCCGGTTTTGCTTCGAATTGGTTGAGATTCTTCTCGTTTTTTATTAAATTCAGCAATTTTTTTGCCAATTTCTTCAGAATTGCTGGAAAAACTTTTAAAAACTCCCTGAATGAAAATTAAATTTTTAGGAAGCTGGTGCCCACGATATTTAAACCCAAAATCTTCATTTTTAAATTCAATTAAGTTGCCGTCAAAATCAATTGCTTTAGCTAAAACCAACATTTTTGAAATATCTCCATCGTAACATCCGGCATTCATATTTATGGCTCCCCCAATTGTCCCGGGAATTCCAGTTAAAAATTCCAATCCGCCCAAACCATTCATTTTAGAATAAAGTGCAGCATTAGAACATAAAGTTCCGGCGCCAATAGTAACAATATTTTTATCATGAGTTATTTTAGCAAAATTACCACCAAGCTTAATTACTATGTCAGGAATTCCGCCATCTTTTATTATAACATTTGAGCAGGCACCAAGAATTGTAATATTTAGATCAGAATCTTTATTTTTTAGAAAATTAATTAAATCTTCCGAATCTTCCGGGCGAAATAAAATTTCTGCTGGGCCGCCAACTCTAAACCAACTGGTTTTGGATAAATCAGCATTGAGGCGATATGATCCTCTAACTTTAGGAAGATTTTTTGCGGACATAATTAATCTTTCTTGAAAATTTGTTTAGTTTAACCTAGGCTTGCAGCTAGGAAAATCAAATCACCGATATTTATTCATCCTAATGATTAACAATAAAAAAAACAATTCAAAAAAACCGATATTGCTGTGTATTCTAGACGGTTGGGGAATTGGTGACAATTCTTCTCCAAATAATGCTATTGCTAGGGCAAAAACTCCTAATTATGATCAGATATTAGCTAGCTACCCCCACTGCAAACTTGAAACTTCTGGACTTGAAGTAGGTTTGCCTGAAGGACAAATTGGCAATTCTGAAGTTGGTCATACTTGCATTGGTTCTGGTCGGGTAATTTTTCAGGATTTACCTAGAATTAATATGTCAATTAATGATGGAAGTCTTGCTAAAAATCCAAATTTACAAAATTTAATTGCGGAATGTAAAATTTCTGGAGGAGCTTGTCATTTGATTGGATTGCTTTCTGATGGCGGTGTACATTCCCATCAGGATCATATTATTGCTTTGGCAAAGATAGTTGCCGGAAATGGTGTGGAAGTGAAATTGCACGTTTTTTTAGATGGAAGAGATGTGGCGCAAAAAAGCGCCATTACTTATCTTGAACATTTTATTAATGAAACCAAAAATTTTCCGCAAATATCTATTGCCTCAATTGGCGGAAGATACTATGCCATGGATCGTGATAAAAATTGGAATCGGGTTAAGCTAGCTTATGACGCTATTGTGAGCGCTTCTGGCCCTAAAGATAATGATCCTATTTCAGTAGTAAAAAAATCTTATGAGAAAAACATTACTGATGAATTTATTATTCCGAATGTAATTGGAAATTATACTGGAATCAAAGATGGTGATGCTTTGTTGGTTGCTAATTTTAGAGCCGATCGTATACGACAAATTTCAACTGCACTTCTCGACTCAGAATTTAATGAGTTTGAAGCTAAAAAAATTAATTTTTCTTCGCAGGTTAGTGCAACTGAATATTCAGCTAATCTTAACCAGTTTTTTGTGGTTCTATTTCCAACTATTGATATTAAAAATTCTTTAGGTGAGATTCTAGAAAATCATAACTTGACTCAGCTTAGAATTGCTGAAACCGAAAAATATGCCCATGTAACCTTCTTTTTTTCTGGAGGTAGAGAAGAGGAATTTAGAGGTGAAAATCGTATTTTAATAAAATCCCCTTCAGTTGCTACTTATGATTTACAACCGGAAATGTCATCAAAAGAAGTTGGAAAAAATTTGATTGAGGCAATAAATTCAGATGCTTATGATTTTATTGTGGTTAACTATGCTAATGCTGATATGGTTGGACATAGTGGAATTTTTTCTGCTGCCGTTGCTGCGGTAGAAGCAATAGACTTACAATTGGGTATACTTCATGATGCAATTTTAAAGCAAGATGGAATTATGTTAATTACGGCAGATCATGGTAATATTGAAGATATGGTTGATCATCATCATAACCCCCATACAGCTCACACCACTAATCCGGTGCCGTTTATCTTAATTGGTAACAATGTAGCAAATATTAAGTTAAGTGATGGAAAACTATCTGACATTGCTCCAACAATTTTAAGTTTAATTAACCTCTCTAAACCCGGCGAAATGACTGGAAAAAACCTAATCTTATAATGAAAAGAATCCCTATATTTTTTAAAGTAAAAAATAAAAAAAATAATTCAGTTACCGCCAAATCAGAAAAAAAAGAAGATTTCAAAAGTTTTCTAAAAACTCTTATTTTAGCTTTAATTTGTGCTGGATTTGTCAGGTCATTTTTTTATGAGCCATTTCACATTCCTTCTAGTTCAATGAAGCCTAATTTACTTATTGGAGATTATATTTTTGTTTCCAAATATTCTTACGGATATAGCAAATATTCTTTCCCTTTTTCTTTTAATTTATTCGAAGGCAGAATTGGCAAGAAAGATCGCCCAAAAAGAGGTGATGTTTTTGTGTTTCGTCTTCCATCAAATCCTTCAATTAATTATATTAAAAGAGTTATCGGTTTACCTGGAGATGAAGTTCAGGTAATTAATGGACAAATTTTTATTAATAGTGAAAAGATAGAAAAAAACTATTATGGAAATTTTGTTGAAAATACTACAGAGATTGCTGAATTTGAAGAAACTTTTACCGATGGAAAAAAAATAATCGTACTTGATCAGTTTCCCAATATTCCTCAAGACAATACAGGCATTTATAAAGTTCCAGAAGGTAGTTATTTTGCTATGGGAGATAATCGAGATAATTCCGAAGATAGTAGATTTTTAACTAAAGTCGGTTTTATTCCTGAAGAAAATTTAGTTGGAAAAGCTACTATTATATTTTTTTCAATTGATGGAGATGCTTGGAAAATTTGGAACTGGCCTAAAAATTTAAGAATAAATAGAATTTTTAAAAAAATTGAATAATGGCAATTGATTATCATTTTAAAAACTCCTCTTTGTTAGAGGAGGCGTTAACTCATCCTAGTCTTTCTAAAAACAATCCTCTTAATTATCAAAGATTAGAATTTTTAGGAGATGCAATTCTGGCAATGATTATGGCTGAATTATTGTTAAAAAAACATCAAACAGAAAATGAAGGAGAGCTTTCTAAAAGACAGGCTTATTTAGTTTCTGGTGAGGTAATTTCTCAAATTGCCAGAAAAATTGGAATTAGTGAAATCATTAAGATTTCCGTAAGTGAGGAATCGGCTGGCGGTAGAAATAATAAAAGAAATTTAGAAAATGCCATGGAAGCTGTGATAGCCGCCATTTATCTTGATTCTAATTTGGAAGAATGTCGTGAGTTTGTGCTTAAACATTGGCAAGATTTTATTGATCAGGATATTGCTCCGCCAAAAGATCCGATAACCTCCCTACAAGAAATCACTCAGGCTAAAACTAAAACGCTTCCTGTTTATGAAACCAATAAAACTGGTGGTGATGAACATAAACCAGTTTTTACCTCAATGGTGGAAATTGATGGTAATAAATTTTCTGCTGAAGGATTTTCCAAAAAGGAAGCGCAAAAAAATGCTGCAATTAAAGCTTTGGCAGCAATTAATAATTAGCTATTATGCGATTTGTTTATTAATAAAATCAGTTACTAAATCAAATTCTGTTTGTATTTTTTTAAGTAAAGCGGCTTTTTCTTCAAAAAGACCTTTAGGGTGATATTGAGCCAGTTCTAAAGTTTTTGATAAATCAAAAGCTCCAATTGATGCTGAAGCCCCCTTAAAAGAATGAGCTGCTAAATGCCAATTAGTATCATTCTTATCAGCTATTGCTTTTTCCATTTTTTCTAAATTATTGCGAGAGCTTTCTAAAAAAATTAAAAATAATTCTTTTTCAAATTCAATGTCGCTTCCAGTTACCTGTCTTAAAAATTCCATATCAAGTTTTTCCATAATAATATAAATACCTTGGTGTTTTGTGTTTTTATTTTGTTGCTAGATTAAACTAGGTTTGATTTAGAAAATAAATGACTTTTCTTGAAAAAAATATCTTTTGTGTCTATTTCTTCAGAAACTAAGAAATTAAAGAGAGGAATGAAGAAAAAAGATAATAAAATTTATTTAGATTTTTTTAGTTTTTTTGTTTGATACATTCGGGCAAAATTGTAATTAAATTCTGCTCCCATAATAAATACCAAACTAGTTAAATAAAAGAACATCAATGCACCAATAATACCGCCTAAACTACCATACAATAAATTAAATTGATTAAATTTTTCTAAATAAATAGAAAATAATTTAAGAATTAAAAACCATAAAATGACACAAATAAGAGCCCCGGGAATAGTGTGAATGAATTTTTGCTGAGCATTGGGAATAATATAATAAAGTAGTGAGGTGGAAATAAATAGAATTAAGAATATGGTAATTTCTCTTAAATAGATCCAATCATAATCAACTCTGAAATTTGTAGTTAGAATTAATTCAATTTTTTTAAATAATGCGGGAAATACAACCAGCAAAATCATTGCGGCGGTGATTGATACGGTTATCATAAAAAACTGAAAAATACTGAGAAGTCTTCTCCAAATATAAGGGGGTGGGCTAAAAACCCGATAAGCTCGATTAAGAATCGTTCTAATTCCCTCAACCGCAGAAGACGCAGTCCAGATTATTCCTATTACTGCGATGGTAAGTAAACTTTGAGGTGGCCCATTAACAATTTCTTCAACCCTTGGAGACAATGCTGCAGCAATATCAGGCGGTGCCGAGCTTAGTAAAAAGACGATTGTTTTTGCTCCCATCTCCGAATCTCCTAAAAAAGTTAGGATTGAGACTAGAAAAATTAAAAAAGGAAATAATGATAAAATAGAAAGAAAAGCTAAATATCCAGCATGCTCTATACCATCTTGTCTAATAGTATCCATGGCCGAATGCTTAAAAAGCAAATAGGGAATTCGAACGTATTTTTTTAACCAAAATCGCAGGACTTTTGTTATCATTTATTATAACTCTTTATTTGCATTTTATTTTACCGGAATGATACTACGCATGCTTGGCATCTTCATATTATCTCAACAGTGAAATTTAAGATTAACAATGAAAAATAAAAATAGCAACCAAAGGGACAAACAAATAAAAAAAGTGGTACTGGCTTATTCAGGGGGATTGGATACTTCGGTAATTCTAAAATGGCTACAAGAAAATTATGGTTGTGAAGTTATAACTTTCACTGCTGATTTGGGCCAAGGTGAAGAATTGGAACCGGCTCGCGCTAAGGCTAAAAAGTTAGGAGTTAAACAAATTTTTATTGAGGATTTGCGCGAAGAATTTGTTCGTGATTATGTATTTCCAATGTTTCGTGCCAATGCTCTTTATGAAGGGGTTTATTTGCTTGGTACTTCCATTGCTAGGCCCTTAATTGCTAAAAGACAAATTGAAATTGCTAAGCAAGTTGGTGCAGATGCTGTTGCTCACGGCGCTACTGGAAAGGGTAATGATCAGGTGCGTTTTGAATTATCTTACTATGCCAATAAGCCTGATATCAAAGTAATAGCGCCTTGGCGTGAATGGGATTTAAATTCTCGTACTAAATTGATTGAATATGCTGAAAAAAATCAAATTCCAATTGCTAAAGATAAACGTGGCGAGTCTCCTTATTCGGTTGATGCTAATTTGCTTCACACTTCATCTGAAGGAAAAGTGTTGGAAGATCCTTCCAAGCCAGCTCCTGAATATGTTTATCAGCGCACCGTTTCTCCGGAAAATGCACCAGATAAAGCAACTATTATCGAAGTTGAATTCAAAAAAGGTGATGCAATTGCAATTGATGGCAAAAAACTTACCCCAGCTAATTTGCTGGCTAAATTAAATGATTTTGGTGGCAAGAATGGTATAGGAAGATTGGATTTGGTAGAAAACCGCTTTGTCGGAATGAAATCGCGTGGCGTTTATGAAACTCCAGGTGGAACTATATTATTAGCTGCTCATCGCGCTATTGAAAGCATTACTCTTGATCGGGGGGCATCTCATTTAAAAGACGAGATTATGCCGCGTTATGCTGAATTAATTTATAATGGTTTTTGGTTTTCACCAGAGCGCGAGATGTTGCAAGCTCTGATCGATAAGAGCCAAGAAAATGTTAATGGTAAAGTCCGTTTAAAGCTTTATAAGGGCAATGTTTATGTTATGGGACGTGAATCGCCAAATAGTCTATATTCAATGGCTCATGTTACTTTTGAGGAAGATTCAGTCTATGATCAGAAAGATGCCGCGGGGTTTATTAAACTAAATGCTCTACGTCTTCGCATAGGCAATAAAGCAAAAGCTAAATAAAATTTAAACAATGGCAAAAAAATCTAATTTATTGCTATTAATAA
>CAMDAI010000006.1 GCA_945888585.1 Rickettsia typhi
TCTTTTAATGGAGTCAAATCAACCACCATCAAATGACAATCAGTTCCATTGGTAGTAATTTTTAAACCGCGTTTAACTAAAATTGCTGATAAAATTTTAGCATTAGCAACAATTTGCTTAGCATAGATTTTAAATTCTGGCTCAAGCGCCTCACCAAATGCAACTGCTTTAGCGGTAATTACATGCATTAATGGACCGCCCTGTAAACCAGGAAATACAGCGGAATTAATTTTTTTAGCATGCTCTTCATTATTAGTTAAAATAATACCACCTCTAGGGCCACGTAAGGTTTTATGAGTTGTAGAAGTTGTAATGTCAGCAAAAGGGACTGGTGATGGATAAACTCCGGCAGCAACCAAACCAGCAATATGAGCCATATCCACCATTAAAATCGCACCAATTTCATCGGCAATTTTTTTAAATCTAGACCAATCAATAATTCTTGGGTAAGAAGAAATTCCGGCAACAATCATTTTTGGCTTATGTTCTCTAGCCAATTGTTCCATTTGATCATAATCAATTAAACCATCATCTAATTTAATGCCATATTGAACAGATTTTAACCACATGCCAGAAATAGTTCTAGCAGCACCATGAGTTAAATGTCCACCAGCAGCGAGAGACATGCCAAGAATAGTGTCTCCCGGTTGTAAAAAAGCTAAATAAACTGCCAAATTAGCGCTGGCGCCGGAATGAGGTTGAACATTGGCAAATTTAGCATCAAATAATTTACAAATTCTTTCAATTGCAACTGCCTCAATTTCATCAGCAAATTCACACCCACCATAATATCTTTTGCCTGGATAACCTTCAGCGTATTTATTAGTAAACACCGAACCTTGGGCTTCCAATACTGCTTTACTTACAATATTTTCTGAAGCAATTAACTCAATTTGATTTTTTTGACGCTGAAGTTCTTTATTGATTCCGTTAAAAATTTCTAAATCGGAGTCTTTTAAATTAGAATTAAAAAATTTCATAATTCTTCCTCTGTAATTTGGGGGTTATTTTTATAAAAAAACTATTAAATAGTAGGGTTTTGCTAACAAACTTATGCCAATAGTTACAAATACTAAAGGATAAATACAAAAACAATATCAAAATAACTGAAATCCATAATCCATAAGGACCAATCAGTTCCATTATTGCCCCAGTACAAAAAATTCCAAAAATACTCCCTATAAAACAAAAACGTGAAAAAGCACTATTTACAGCTAATCTTTGAGTTGGCTTATATTTTTCATTTATTAGAATTAATGCTGGAAGCTTAATTCCAATCATTAATCCAAACATTAAAAATAATAAAGCATAGGTTATTTTTAAATCATCGGTTAAAAGCAGTAAAATAGCACAAACTAAACTGCCAAATGAAGAACAGATCATTAGAAAACGACGATTAATCGTATCAGTTAAATAGCCCATGGGCAATGAAAATATGGTTCCAAATAATAATACTGAAAATAAAAGAGAAGCTTGATTTTCCATCATTCCACTTTTTATGCCATAAATAATTAAAAAAGCATTAATTGAAGCTTGAGAGTAACTAAAGGTAAAGCCTCCAAACATAATTTTAGGAGAATTACGAATATATCTAAAAAGACCAATTCTTTTATTTTCTTTAACAACTCCCGATTTATCACCAATATAGCTAATAGCAAAAATTGAACTTATATAAAATAAAGCCGCAACCAAATTAGAAAGAAAATTATTATGACCGATATAATTAAGTATTATCGGACCTAAGGCATTGCCAATTGACATAAACATTCCACCAGTTGAAACTAGAATTGCCCTATGATTTGGTGGCGCCATATCAAGAATAATAGTTTGTCTAATTACTGAAAAACAAAATATTGAGGCACCAAAAGAAAA
The DNA here is from genome assembly GCA_945888585.1 of Rickettsia typhi. Lineage (GTDB taxonomy): Bacteria > Pseudomonadota > Alphaproteobacteria > Rickettsiales > UBA1997 > CAMDAI01. Next base: position 1,873 of record CAMDAI010000006.1, read on the forward strand.
AATGACCATAATCCATAAAAAATAGCCTTCATATTTATACATAGCTAATGATGCTAAAGCTGCGGCTATAGTGCTAATATAAATAGCTTTACTGGTACCAAATATTCTGGCAATTCCAGGAAGATATTTTGAAATAAAAACTCCGGAGAGAATTTGAGTTGCGGAGCAAAGAGAGATTAAAATACTATTTCCAACATGATGTTCCATCTTGATTGCAGCCAAACAAGACATCATTCCAAAAGGAATAGAAGATAAAAAAATTGAAATATAAATTGGAATAATATCAATGATTAATTTCTTCCGTCCTTCCATTATTATGCCCGATATTAGTTTAGAAATTTTCTAACATCACATAATTTACCGTTAACAGCAGCAGCAGCAGCCATTATTGGACTTAATAAGTGAGTTCTACCACCCCTGCCTTGTCTACCTTCAAAATTACGATTAGAAGTTGAAGCACATCTTTCCCCAGGTTCTAATTGATCTGAATTCATAGCTAAACACATTGAACAACCAGGCTCTCTCCATTCAAAACCAGCAGCAACAAAAATTTTATCTAAACCTTCTTTTTCAGCCTGCTCTTTTACTAACCCAGAGCCTGGTACTGCCATAGCCAATTTAATATTTTTAGCAATTTTTTTGCCATCTAGAACTTTTGCAGCAGCTCGTAAATCTTCAATTCTTCCATTGGTGCAAGAGCCAATAAAAACTTTATCAATTACAATATCCTCTAAATTTATACCTGATTTTAAGCCCATATATTCTAAAGATCTTTTAACCGCTTCACTTTTAGATTTATCGGCAAAATCTTCTGGAGCTGGAACCTTAGAGGTGATTGGCAAAGCATCTTCAGGACTAGTTCCCCAAGTGATAAAAGGTGCAATATCGTCAGCATTTAATATTAATTCCTTATCATAAAAGGCATTAGCATCTGATTTTAAAGATTCCCAATATCTAACCGCCGCATCAAATTCATCAGTTTTCGGAGCTAATGGTCTTCCTTTTAAATATTCATAAGTAATTTGATCAGGAGCAATTAACCCAGCTCTAGCTCCGGCTTCAATAGACATATTACAAATTGTCATACGACCTTCCATTGACAGATTTCTAATTGTCTCACCAGCATATTCAATAACATAGCCGGTTCCACCTGCAGTTCCTAATTTACTTATTATATACAAAACCACATCTTTAGCAGTTACTCCAAAAGGTAACTTACCATCAACTTGGATTAACATATTTTTTGCTCTTTTTTGAATCAAAGTTTGAGTTACCAAAACATGCTCAACTTCTGAAGTTCCAATACCAAAAGCTAGCGCTCCAAAAGCACCATGAGTTGAGGTGTGACTATCACCACAAACAATTACCATTCCTGGTTGGGTAAAACCTTGCTCAGGTCCTACAATATGAACAATTCCTTGCTTTTTATCATCAATATCAAAATATTCTATACCAAATTCCTGACAATTTTTTTGCAGAGTTTCCACTTGAGTTCTAGAAGTTTTATCTTTAATTCCGCTAGTTCCTTGGCCACGATCAGCAGTAACAGTTGGAACATTGTGATCAGCAACCGCTAAATGAGCTTCTGTTCTTCTTGGTTTACGACCTGTAATTCTTAAACCTTCGAAGGCTTGTGGTGAAGTAACTTCATGAATTAATTGGCGATCAACATAAATTAATTGGCTTGATTTATCATCATCTACTAAGTGAGATTCCCAAATTTTATCGTATAAAGTTCTGGCCATTGATTTAATAGTATTTTGTTAAGATTTTGATAATATAGAAGAAACGTTTTATCAATAAATTTTTAAGATTCTAGCTGTTTATTTAGCTTATCACGTAGGTTAGTGGCAAATTTTTTTATTTTTTTTAAAAGTTCTGATACTACTACAATTTTTTCACTATTTTGATCTGATTTCTTTTTTGTCATAATTTTTAAATTTAAAAATTTACTCTTTTTTCATCTCGTCATCAAATCTTAAATCCACCTCTTTCCACACATCATATTTATCACTTGGGAGGTTACGAAGTGGACTACAAAAAGATAACGCCCACTTTACATTATCAACTGCAATATGAAAATCTACTTCTTTTGGATCATTATATTTTCCAAAATCTGAAATTATTGCAGAATCAAAATCTATTGAACCATCCTTATCAATTACAATGTGAATACTAACAGGAACTTTGCTATCTGCTTCAGCATCCTCAATTGCTTTTCTGTAACATCTTTTAATTTGAGATTGAATATTAAATTTTTCTCTGATGGATAAGTCAATTGTTTGCAAATCTTTTGACCCGGCTTTGTTTTGAGTTAGATCTTCATCACTATCTTCACTATCCTGATTTTCCTCTTTTTCTTCTTCTTTTATAACTTCTTTAACAGTGGATTCTGGTTTCGTTATATCCTTGTTAGTTTCATTAACTTTACTTTCGGGAGCATTTTTTTCTTTTTCAGTTTTTATATCACTCTTATTAATTAATTTTTCCGATATATCTTTTTGTTTAATTTTAGAATCTAATTTAGGTCTTTTATCTTTAATTACTTTTGGTTTATCAATTTTTTTATTAGATTTTCTTTTGGCTTTTTTTTCTATTTTTTTAATAGGTTTATCTTCTTTTTTTTCAGAGGTTATTTTTTTTACTTTGGATTGTTTTGTAATGTTTGCTTCTTCGTTATTTAAAACCATTTCATAATTTCCTGGGTTTACAGCAAAACTAACAATGATTTTTGGATGATCTTCTTTTTTAACTTCAACATCATATCTTTTAAAATCCAAACCTAAATAAATTAGCAGAAATAATATTGAGTGGAGAAAAATGGAGTAAAGAGCATTACGAATCATTTTTTTATCCAGCATTAAGCTCTGTGACTAATATAACTTGATTAAAACCTGCAGAATTAATTATTTTCACCACCTCCATCACCCTACCATAATCTATTTTTTGATCAGCTCGAAGATATATTTTTGCACTAATATCATTATCAGTTATTTCTAATAATCTTTTGGGTAAACCACGAATTTTGATGGGTTCTTCTTGTAAAAATATTGATCCATCTTCTTTTATACTAACTGCAATTGTCACAGATTTTTCAGTTATTGCATTAGATACACCTTTTGGAAGATCAACCTCTACACTGCCAGTCATCATTGGAGCGCAAACCATAAAAATAATTAGTAATACTAGAAGTACATCAACAAGTGGGGTAATATTGATATCACTAATTGATGATTTTCCTCTTCTATTACCACGATGATTACTGCGCCCGTTAGTGCTAAATCCCATATTATTCTGGTAATTGATTATTTTTTACAATAAATAGGTTTTTATCAATTTTATTGCTAAAATCAGCACTAGTAAATGTAACCAATGTAACTTGATCTAAATCATTTTTAACTTCCATTTTAATAAATTTTATTGGATTAAGCTCAAAAGTTAAACTAAATTCCCCGGCTTCTTTGCGATTTTTTTTCTCAACCGATACTCGAATAGTACTGTTGGTTTTCTTAACTTCTGTAATTTCAACATCTTTAGCAGAAAATGATATATTTTCTCTAGTTAAAAATGAAGCAGGAGTACTATTGGTAGTTAGATAAGAAGTTTCATCCAGCTCTAAATCCTGATAAATTAAAACATTATTATTAACAATAATTAGAATTTTTGATGTATCACTATAATCAACCCTCATTTTACCAGGTCTTGATAAGTAAAATTTTCCAGTAACATCATTTCCATCCGGAGATTTTTGTATAAAAGTAGCAGTCAAATATTTAATACTTCCTAAATAATTCTCTATTTCGCTAAGTTCTGATTTATATTTAATAAAATAGTTTTCTGAAGACGCAAATGTTTTAGAACTGAAAATTTCGAAACATAAAATCAATAATACCGTTCTAAAAAATAATTTCATTTTTAATTCTAACAAATTTAAATCGTAATTTATAAGCTTATAAAGGCTATTTATAAAGTTAAAGGGATACTTAAATTATAGAAAATATATATTAAAAAATTATCACATAAAAAAAGGGAGTTGTAACTCCCTTTTTTTAATAAATTTATTGATATATCTAGACATCTTTTGAATAATATAAATCTCTATCTAAAGTTTTTTCTGTACTGTCAATTATTAATGTTATAGTTGCATCACCAGTAAGATTAATTGTGGTTCTGATCATATCTAAAACTCTATCTACAGCAACTACAAGACCTATTCCTTCAAGTGGCAAACCAACTGATGCTAGAACCATTCCCATAAAAAATAATGATCCGCTTGGAATGCCGGCACCACCTATTGATCCAAGAGTACAAGTTAAAACCAACATCATGTAATTGCTTACCGTTAATTCAACTCCATATGCTTGTGCAAAAAATACAGCACATATACCAAGATAAATGGCCATTCCATCCATATTCATAGATGCACCAAGAGGCATTAAAAAATTAGAACTACTTTTAGAAACCCCCATTCTTTCTTGAAGCTGCGTCATAGCAGTTGGTAAGGTTGCCTTAGTACTAGAAGTAGCAAAAGCAATCGATTGAGTAAATAACATTTTTTTATAAAATGGAAAAGGTGATAATTTACCAAAAATAAAGATCATAACACCAAATAAGATATACTGAGACAATCCAGCAACAAGAAATGCAACAACCAATTTTGCCAAAGATCCAAGGACTTCTATTCCTTGAGTTCCTACGGCGGAAGCTATAAATCCAAAAGCACCAAATGGAGCTAATTTCATTATCACATTCACCATTTTAAACGTAACTTGAGAAGCGCTATAAGCCAATTCTTTTACTGGTTTTGCTTTTTCGCCAACTAAATTAATTGCCACACCAACAAAAATTGAAAATATGACTAACTGTAAGAAGTTATCAGTTGCCATTGCGTTAATTGGATTAGTCGGTATCAAATGTAACATAAAATCAACAAAAGAAAAAGGTTCTGCCTTTGCAGTAAATTCAGTTGTTGTGCCATTAAAAGATGATAAATCAACTCCAATTCCTGGTTTAAAAAAATTTGCAGCGACTAAGCCGAGTGTTACTGCAAAAATAGAAGTTAAAATATAAGAACCAAATCCCTTTAAACTAATCCGTAATACATTACTAGAGCTATCTCCTAAAGATGAAATGCCAGAAACCAATGCAAAAAACATTAATGGTACTATAACCATTTTAACTAAACTAATAAATATGGTTCCAAAAATTTTTAAATATGCAGCATCAGACCCCATGTAAAAGCCAACTATAACACCAAGCATTAGACCGATTAAAACCTGCTTCCACATTTTCATAGCATTCATATGTTTAAATTATTATTACACAAAAAATACCTAACCAGACAAATTTAGCAAATAGTGCCAAATTTAACTGGAGATAAACTTTGCGATGATTGCAAATACTTATTAAGAAAGGATCTTATTTTAAAAAACCAACTTCTTTATAATAGCGTATAGCTCCTGGATGTAAAGGAGCAGAATTGCCTTCTTGTATAGATTCTTCTTTCTTTAAAGAGGCAAAGACCGGATGAAGAGTTTTAAAATTATCAAAATTATCAAATACTGCTTTGGTTAAATTATAAACCACCTCTGGACTTTCTTTATCAAAAGTTACAACTGTAGCCTTAATACCAAAAGTTTCGATGTCATTTTGATTACCGCGATATAATCCACCGGGAATTATTGCCTTAACGTAGAAAGGATTTGTTTTGATCAACTTATCAATTGATTCTTTATCAACACTGAGAATTTTTACCTTACATGAAGAATCTTGATATTGCGTTGCTTCTTGAAGTACTCCATTTGGATTACCACCGATAAAAATCATAACATCAATCTTACCTTCACATAGAGCTTTAGGTTGTTCTGCGGGAGATAAACTAGTTACAGCAGAAAAATCTGATTTAGTCCATCCTTTTACAGCCGATAAAACCTCCATGGTAGCATACATTCCAGAGCCAATTGGACCAAAATTTACTCTTTTACCCACAATATCATCTAATTTTTTAATGCCAGATTTTTCAGCTACGGCAATAGAAAAAGTTTCTGTATATAAAGAAAACACCGATCTAAGATTTTTAAATGGGGATTGGTCACCAAAAAATCCAGTACCATTATAGGCATGATATTGCCAATCAGATTGAGCTATAGCAAAATCAACTTCATTTTTTCTGATCGCATTAAGATTAGCAACGGAACCACCAGTAGATTCAACAGAACATCTAATTCCATGATCCTTTCTACCTCTATTAACCAATCTGCACATCGCTCCGCCTGCAGGATAATAAACTCCCGTAATTCCACCAGTTGCGATGCTAATATATTTAGTAGCAGCGAATAATTCTAAGGAATAGAAAAATTGAAATACAAACAAGAAGAAGGCAATAAATTTTCTTAAATTTTTCATTTAAAACTCAGGTTTAAAATTAACTGAAGCGAAACTACTTAATCTTTGAACCATAATGATAGGAATTTTTTTTTCAAGTTATTTTTATAAATGCTCAAGAATCATCCCTGAACCTTAAGACTACAATATAAAAAATATCAATTTAAAATAGGTCAAAAATATTTCTAATTGCTCCCGGTGCAATTGCCGATGCCGGATTTATTTTAAAATCACCCTCTTTTTGATCTTTATTTTTACTATATTCATACCTAACAGCGAATATTCCACCGCCTTCTTCTCCAATGATCGGCGATATAATTTGTCCTATTACGGGTAAATTTCCCAAGCCAAATAATGTATTTAAACTATATCCAGGAACTATTAATCCTCGAAGTTTAATAGATTCATCTGATAAATTTATTACTCCTTTTGAGGTAAAGCCAATAAAATAATTACCGGTAATAAGAGTTTTTATATAAAAGTTATTTTCTTTAAGTTCAAATTCTAGCTTGAGATGACTTAAATTAGTTTTATCTTCTTCGATTATTTTATTTTTAAATTTAACAAAATCTCCTTGATTAGATATTTTTTCAACAACTTCATTTTTTAAAATTGAAAAATCAGAATCTATTCTTAACTCTCCATTGACAACTTTCTTATTATCTATTAATTCAATTTTACCATTTATTTTGGAATTTCCAGAAATCATTTTATTGGATATATTTAAGCCTCGGACCAAAAGTGAGATATCCTCTATTCTACCAACAATTATACTATAATTCTCATCTTTTGCTTTTTGATTAAGCGTTATGTCAATATCTTTACCGCTCATATTTCCCTTAATGAAACTATTATTACACTGAGCTTCTTTGCAATTTATAGAGATATTAAGATTTTTTATAGCCTGATTATTAATCAGATTTACATTTGATAGTATAATTTGAATATTATTGTTCTTATATTCACTATCACCCCCCCCTTTCTCAATTGAACTTTGAATAAGAGAGGATAAATCAATATTTTTTCCTATAATTTTAAAATTACGATTTAGATTATTTTTATCAATTTTGTATGAAAGAGAAAAATCATTTTGTCCAAAATTATTATTTTTAAGATTCAATGACAAAATTCTCAGTGGAGAAATCTCTAAATTTAAACCTCCAGAAATTTTAGCATTTTTTTGAATCCAATTAAAATTAGTTAAACGAATATATTCTCCATTATCATCTACAAAAAGAACGGTTTTTATTTTACTTGAAATTCCCTTATCTTTGACAATTCCATAAGAAGGTAAATTTACCTTCGATCCCGATAAATCAATGTCAGTTACAAAATTATTATTACCAAACTCTTTAACGGTATTGACAATTACAGAAGAATCTCCAGTAAGGTATTCGGTATTGAAATTTCTAATATCGGAAGAAATCTTAATATATAAATCTTTAAGACTATCTAAATTTTCTATGAAAAATTTTATACTAATCAAGCTAGAAGCATCACCATTAAAATAATCACTAATTTTATTAGCAAAATCATCTCGATAATTAATATGCTTTAAAGAATCAAAAGCTTTACCATTAACTGAACCATCAATGGTTAACATAATTTTTTTAGCATAAAAATTTGGTATGGCAACAGTTGCCGATCTAATTTTACTATCCAAAACATCTCCAGAAATAAGGTCGATTTTCATATCATTTTTAGAAAAAGATGCAATACCATCAATTTTAGATATTTCTGGAAAATATTCTGAATATTTCACATTCAATCCTGAAAATATTATTTCAGACTTAACATCATCTATTACATTAATTCCTTTTATACTCTTTAATTTTATTTCAGCATAAGCATCTTTAATAATACCTTTTTTGATATGAGAAATTACCCAACTACGAACGCCATTCTGCGTCAAAAATACTGGCCACATTTTATCTAAATCATCAGTTAAAACATCGCTAATCTTAAATTTCATTTCACTAGTTTGAGAATTTTGATCTAGAAAATTGTTAATCTTAAGTGACATTGAAAATGCAGAATTATCTAAATTGGCTTTTAAATCAGACAAAGTAATGCTTTTAGTAATATTATTTAATTCTCCAGAAACAGAAAAGTTAGTAAAATTAATAGTTTTACTAAAGAATTGCGGATAATAAAAATTACCATTTGCAGCATTAAGGGTGAATAACAAGCTAGACAGTTGAAAGTCTGAAGTAATTTTAATATTAAAATTACCATTTAATTTGGTATTAATTTTTTCTAACTCCGCCAATCTAAAATCAAATTTAGAAACTGATTTTGGAATAAAATCAAATAACGCAGTATTACATTCTAAACCTTCATTATCTTTAAATTTACAATCAATATTAACCTGTAAATTTGGATTTTTAGGATTAAGGCTAATAACATTATTTAAAGAAAAATTAAGATAATTCTCAGCAGATGATACTTTAATAACTGAATTTTTAATCAGAATATTGTAGGCGCCAGATTTCTTTTTAAGAATTATCTTAGTATCTTTTAGTTCAAATTTTCCTACCAAATCTTTGAAAGGTAAAATTATTGACCATAAATTTTTAAAATATTCTTTCTGATTTAATATATTGTAACTATGTTCATCATTGTCAGAATCCGTTTCTTTTACTGATATTCTTGAAATATTATCAATGTTTTCAATCTCTATTACAGGACCCACAATACTAATTTTAGAAGGAAATAATTTTAATAAGAGTAATTTAAAAATAGAAAATTGTGCTTCAATTTTTGGTAAAATTATTTCATCCTTTGCACCTATTTTTAGAACTACATCATCAATAGTAATGTTTAAATAGTGAAATCTTTTAAATTCTATATAGGAATTATTAATTTGAATTGAGCCTTTATCACCTAGAGATTTGTTAATTCTAACTTCAATTGCATCTGTAATAAAAGGAAATGATTTTTGTTCAGTTGAAATTAAAATCAGAAAATAAGAAACGGAAATAAATATAAGAAGAAAAATAGATATAATAATATTTAATAAAAAAAGTTTAAATTTTTGATAAGGTGTTTTTTTAACCTTTTCTTTTTTTATTTTTTCTTTCTTTACTCTTTTTCTTTTTAACATGGTTAACATCAACTAACAAAAAAATCAATTTTTGATTGTTGCTCTTTCTATTAAATTTTCAATAATAATTAATTAACCTAATTAACTTGATTTAGGAATGATCCTGTGGGTTGGGATATATAGCAATATATTAATTTCAGATTCTTTAACTATAATCTCAAAACTACACCCTTGAGAATCAAGTATTTTTGAAATGGTATCTTTATCTAAATTAGCATTTAAATTTGCTTCATCAATTTTCTTATTTAGATAAAAAACTAAAATCAGACGGTTTAAATGATCGGTTAACAATCCAATTTCAATATTACTATCGGTTTTAAGAAGGCCAGAAACAATTTTTTTGATAGCATCAATCATGATATTTTTATCAATTTTGATTTGAGGAAGATTTTCTCGGTTATCTAAATTAAGTTTAATTCTATCAATGAATTTAGAATTTAATCTAGAAACAAAATTTTCTAACAATACTGCTGCATCAATAATTTCATCATTAGAGAGGAGCTGGCCAACAATAGCATCACCACTAATAAAATTATTAATAATACTTTTCAATTTCGTAGAATTTATATAAATTTTATTTAAATCATCGATATATTTTTTATGAGGAAATGGCCCATAAGGCTCATCTTTTAAAACTTTTGAAATTTGAGTAATGATATCAACATATTGAGTAAGCTCGGTTGGCATCATAATCGAAACTTGATCTTTAATATTATCAATTTTTTTATTAAAACCACTTTGCATTCTTCCGATATTACCAACTTTTTCTTTTATTTTAGCGATTAATACATCAAATTCTATGGGCTTTACCAAATAATCATTGGCCATTAGATCAACACCTTTAACAACATTCTCTTTTTGTCCCAGAGCAGTTAATAAGATAAAAGGAACGTTATTATCTGAAATTTTGTCATTATCTCTAATTGCTTTAAGTAGATCATAACCAGACATTTCTGGCATCATAATGTCGGAAACAATAATATCTGGATGCTGTTCTAAAAAAATATCAAGAGCATCTTTTCCATTTCCAGCTTGTAATACTTCAAAACCTTCATCTTTTAGAATTTCAGCAATATTATCCCTGATTTCTTGTTCATCTTCAACACAAAGAACGGTAATTTTTTTATCAATTGTCATAAGAAATTTTTAAGAAAATTTAAAAGATACTAACTTGTAATTTAGATTAATATCTAAATTGTTAATGAAAAAGGTGAAAAGTAGGTAATGTCTTAATATTATTATACTACTTTAGAATCTGGAAAATTTCGCATAATTTCCTGAACTAATTCACTTTTAACATCTTTGTTTTGATCCAAAATAGATTTTTCCTCTTTTAAGGAAGAATGATGAACTTTATCTGAAGTAATAAAATCAAGTAAATGACACATTCTAATTAAAAGCATTTCAAAGGTCATTTTTTGATTTATTGAATAATTTAGTTCAGTAAGACCCTTTAATAACATTTGCCAAATTTTTATTAGATCACCCAGAGAAGAGGCAGCAGCAATCTCATCAGCCTTTTTCTTCTGTTCTGATGAAAAATCATTAATCTTATAGTTCTTAATAGTTTTAATAAGGGTAACTTTGTGAGTAATATCAATTATGTCCTGTAATAAAGCAGTAATATCAGTAGAGTTTTCATAAAATCTTTCAAAAACTTTTAAACAAGTGTTAACTTCACCTTTTAAAATCAATTCAAACAATTCTAATATTTTACTTTTATCACTAATTCCCATAATTTCTTCAACTACACTAGCTGGTAGGAGTTTTTGATAATTATTATGAGACAAGGCCGAATCAAGAATAGAAAGCGAATCACGCACAGAACCTTCGGCGGCACTAGCAATTAAATTAAGCGCTTGTTCTTCAGCTTCAAAATTTTCTTTTTTTAAAATATTGATTAAATGAGCTATTAATTCTTCATTGTTCAATCTCCTCAAATCAAATCTCTGACATCTTGATAAAACGGTAGTTGGAACTTTTTTAATCTCAGTTGTAGCAAAGATAAATTTAGTATGAGCCGGGGGTTCTTCTAGAGTTTTTAATAATGCATTAAAGGCATTATTGCTCAACATATGAACCTCGTCAATAATGTAAATTTTATATCTACCAATTGCTGGAGCATAATTAATGCTATCAATAATTTCTCTGATGTCATCAACACCAGTTCTACTAGCAGCATCCACTTCGATTACATCTTGGAATCTTGAATTAGAGATTGCTATACAATTTGAACAAACTCCACAAGGATTTCTTGAATTCTCACCATCACCATTTTCTCCCAAACAATTCAAAGCCTTAGCAATAATACGTGCTGTTGTAGTTTTTCCAATACCTCTTATACCAGTTAAGATAAAAGCGTGAGCAATTTTTCCGCTAGAAATTGCATTATTCAAGGTACGAACTAAAACTTCTTGACCAATTAATTCATCAAAATTAACTGGGCGATATTTTCTAGCTAGAACTTGATATGATTTTGGTTCTGGGAATAACATTTTCTAAAAATCTAAGGAAATTAAAAGAAGGAAATGAAGATAACCCAACTTAACTTTCATGTGGCTGCTTTCTTCCGAATCTGACCAGATTAGTAAGCAAATTGCCCACCTTCATTTCCAAATAAATTATCAATATTTTTAGTAATTATTGCAAGATATATTTGCTTCTTTGCCAGTAATGATCGGAAACAATTTCATTTAATCTTGAAACAGTTCTTTTGAATGCTTCAGAACCAATTCCATCAGAATAAATTTTATCAATTGTCACCTGAGATAACATTAATAAAGCCACTTTATTTTCATATATTTCATCAATAAATAAAATCAATCTTCGAGCTTCATTAACATCTTCTTTTGTTAATTGTGGAATATTTAGTAAAAAAATAACATCAAATTTTTTACAGATCGCTTGATAATCAACCACTCCTAAATTCTCATTAAATAACTCTTTAAAATCAAACATTGCTACGTTTTTATAACTATTTTCGATTAATAATTTTCGTCCTAAAATTTTAATTTCAATTGATTGAAGTTCAGAATTTTCAGTTATTTTAGAAAATATTTCATTGATCTCATTTTTATTTTTAGCATCAATTGGATAAAAATAATGTTTCTTTATCGACTGCAAATATTGGCAACGATAATCAATTCCATTATCCAAATTAATTACCTGACAATGTTTTAATAAAATCTCATCAACAAATTTTATAAAAGAATCGCGTTGAAGGCCATTTTTGTAGAGATTTTTAGGATGAGAATTAGAAGTAAATACTACTAAAATCTGATTGACGAAAATATAGGAAAATATTTTTCTTAAAATTAAAGCATCCGTAACATCTTCCACTTGAAATTCATCTAAACATATGATTTTAGCATTGCTAATGATATTTTTGGTGGCAATTTCAATAATGTCATCTTGACTCCTATTTGGATTTTTGCGCAATTCATATAATTCACGATGAATTTTTTGCATAAAACTATTGAAATGAAAATAAAGCTTATCTTCCATTTGCAAATTATTAAAAAACCTATCCATAAGCATGGACTTACCTCTGCCAACTTGACCATAGATATAAACACTTGAAGGATTATTTTGATTTTTTTTAAAGATGTTTAAAAAATTAAATAAGACAGAATTTTTAGATAAAAATTTTTTTAATTGATTTAATTGATCAAGAGCTTGTATTTGTGAATTATCAAGAATTATTTCTTCTGGATTCATAATTACAATTTTTCAGCAACATCATCCGAAATGATATAGTTACCAGTCACTGATTGAACGTCATCATTATCCTCCAAATTATCAACTAATTTCATGATTTTTTGTGCCTGCTCTAAATCTAGTTCTGTTGTAATTGTGGCTTTCCATGATAATTTAGCAGTTTTAGGATCGCCAAATTTTGTAATTAAAATATCACGTACTGAACTAAATTTATCTGGTTGACAAATGATGCTATGATAATCTTGACTACTTTCAATTTCATCAGCTCCAGCTTCAATTGCAACTTCAAACATAATTTCTTCAGTAGCAATTCCACCTTCATATTGAATTAAACCAATATGGTTAAACATAAAACCAACTGATCCGGTTTCACCCAATGCACCGCCTGCTTTGGTAAAAATACTTCTAACCTCACCAGCAGTTCTATTTCTATTATCAGTTAAAGCCTCTACAATAATAGCCACACCATTTGGCCCGTAACCTTCATAACGAATTTCTTCAAAATCATCACCTTCATTACCCATAGTTGCTTTCTTAATGGCACTCTCAATACGATCTTTTGGCATATTATTAGTACGAGCAGCAATTATAGCATTTCTTAATCTAGGATTAAATTCAGGATCGGCTTGTCCAGTTTTAGCAGAGACGGTTATCTCTCTTTGTAACTTAGTGAAGAGTTTAGCTTTTTTAGCATCTTGAGCACCTTTGCGATGTTTTATATTTGCAAACTGTGAATGTCCGGCCATTATTTATTTTGATATAACAATTAAAATTTTGTGAGAATTCCACCGATTTTAATAGCGCTAATATTTTTGGCAAGACCGGTTTTATCATCCACTTCAACTAAACTTGCGCAAAATGTTGCTTCACCATTAGCTGGAGTCATTTTTTCAGATCTACGCTTACTTAAAAAAGCTTTTAATGGAACTGATGTTTCCATTCCAATAATAGAATTATAATCACCACACATCCCGGCATCGGTTTGATAGGCCGTTCCATTTGACATAATATGAAAATCGTTAGTTGGTATATGAGTATGACTGCCAACAACTAATGAAACCCGACCATCTAAAAATTTTCCCATTGCCATTTTTTCAGAAGTTGCTTCGGCATGGAAATCAACAATAATGGCATCTACATCTTTTTTTAAAACATAGTTTTTTAGTAACTCATCCACAGCTTCAAACGGACAATTTAAGGAATATTTAATAAAAACTTGGCCAAGCAAATGGATAACCAAGACTTTTTTACCATTGGCGCTTTGAAAAATCCTGGCTCCAGCTCCAGGAGTATTTTTAGGAAAATTGAGTGGACGTAATAATTTTTTATAATCAGAAATAAAATTTATACAATCTCTTTGGTCCCACACATGATCTCCTCCCGTTAAAACATCGACACCATAAGAGGTTAATTCATCACAACTATTTTTATTAACTCCAAAACCACCAGAAGCATTATCTGCACTAGCTATAACTAAATCTAAATTTAATTCTTTTTTTAGATTAGAAAGATTTTTAGCTATAGAATCGCGACCAGATTTTCCAACAATATCACCACAAAATAAGATTTTCATTAATTACCATTTAATTACAATCGATCCCCAAGTAAGCCCGCCACCCAAGGCTTCCATAACTACTATATCACCCTTTTTAATTTTATCTATAACCGAACTTAAAGCCAATGGAATTGAAGCTGCAGAAGTATTGGCATGATTTTGAACGGTCATTACGATTTTTTCTTCTGATAATTCAATTCTTTTGGCAACTGCTGATAATATTCTAGCATTGGCCTGATGAGGAATTAACCAATCAATATCTTTAACTTCTAAGTTTACTTTTTTTAAAGAATCAACAACACAATTACTCATTTTTTCAACGGCCTGTTTAAACACCTCTTTGCCCGACATTTGAATATAACCAGAAGTTCCTGATATTCCTGGTCCACCACTGGTATTTAACATATCACCATAAGAACCATCTGAATAAAGACTAGTTATTAAAATTCCAGAATCATCATTACTAGCCGAAAGGACAACTGCTCCTGCCCCATCACCGAATAAAACGCAAGTATTACGATCCGTCCAATCAACAATTTTTGACAGGCTTTCCGCACCAATAACCACAGCATTCCTAACCTGACCTGTTTTTATAAATTTATCAGCAACACTTAAAGCATAAATAAATCCCGAACAAACTGCTTGAATATCAAAAGCAAAGCCTGATTTAATTCCTAATTTATTTTGAACTATAGTTGCTGTTGATGGAAAAGTAAGATCCGGAGTGGTAGTTGCAACAATTATTAAATCAATATCTGATACTTCTAAGCCAGCTTTTTTAATAGCACCCTTCGCACTGATATAAGCCATATCAGATGTTAATTCACCTTCCCCCGCTATATGTCTTTCTTTAATTCCAGTTCTTTCAATAATCCATGCATCCGTAGTATCTACAGATTTCTCTAAATCAAAATTAGTAACAATTTTTTTTGGCAAGAAAGAATCGCAAGATAAAATCTTAGAATTTATTAATTTATTATTGATCATCATTTTCTATCTCGTTATTTTCTTCCAATGCCTCATTAACATGAAATCCACATGCTTTAAGCTCTTCGGTTAATTCCTCATTGATTTTATCCCTAACTAAAGACACCGCAACATTTATAGCGTTACAAAATGAAACTTTATCAGCACTTCCGTGACTTTTAACAACAATTCCATTTAAACCAACAAACATAGCTCCATTATATCTTCTTGGATCTACTTGTTTAAAGGCTTTACTTAATGAACTGCTGGCTAGTAAATAACCAATTTTAGCTAAAATTGAACTACTAAAACCTTCTTTCAAAATTCCAGAAACCATTTTAGCCGTTCCTTCAATTGACTTTAAAACGATATTTCCACAAAAACCATCCGTAACCACAACATCAAC
>CAMDAI010000007.1 GCA_945888585.1 Rickettsia typhi
TCAAAAAGAGGAATAATGTTGGAGCCGTTGAAGATGTTGATAGTCGTCAGATTAAAAATGGTAAATAAAACCGCCACTAAATGAAGTATCAAAACTTTTATAGGATTAGATTGCATATTTATGCCGATCACAAAAAGGAATTTTTAAATTGAAACTATATCAAATTAATCTACTATTTTTGTAAATCAAGCAATTGCAGGAGAGATTTTAATTGGCTTGTTTTTTTGCTGCTTTTTTATAAAATTGTTAAATTTAAATTTTTAATTAAAAATATCAAAATGAAGACAAAAAAAATCTCTAAAGAAACCTTTTTAGGGCAAAATTTACCAAAAAATTCAACTGAAAATTTAATCAAAAACTTAACTCCAAGGCAAATTGTTGAAGAGTTGGACAAGCATATAATTGGTCAGCATGACGCTAAAAAAGCGGTTGCAATTGCACTTCGTAATCGTTATCGCAGAAAGCAAGTTGCAAGTCCACTTCGAGAAGAAATTGTACCGAAGAATATTTTAAGTATTGGACCAACTGGCGTTGGAAAAACCGAAATTGCCAGAAGATTAGCTAAATTGGTTAATGCACCTTTTATTAAAATTGAGGCAACTAAATTTACTGAAGTTGGTTATGTTGGAAGAGATGTTGATTCAATTATCCGTGATTTGTTAGAGGTTTCTGTCAAAATGGTTCGGTCTGACATGAAAAAAGAAATTATTGATCGAGCTACTAAAAATGCTAAGCAAAAAGTTTTGAATGTGTTGGTTGGGGAGGAAGCTTCGGATGAAACTAAGGAAAAATTTGGTAAAATGTTAGATGATGGTAGGTTGGATAATAAAGAAATTGAAATTGAATTGCTTGAATCACAATCATCTTCTTTATCGTCAACTTTTGACATTCCTGGAGGTCAAGTTGGTATGATTAATATTGGCGAGATGATTGGTAAGGCAATTGGTGGAAATGAGCGTTATAAAAAAGTTAAAATGCAAGTTGTTGATGCTCTTAAAGCCATTGTTGAAGAGGAAAGTAATAAATTGCTGGATGAAGAAAAAATCATTAGAGAGTCAATTAAAATTACTGAAAATGATGGAATAGTGTTTATTGATGAAATTGATAAAATTTGTACCAAAAATAATATTAAAGGCGGAGATGTTTCCAGAGAAGGTGTGCAAAGAGATTTACTTCCTTTAGTTGAAGGCACTACAATTAATACCAAATATGGTTTGATTAAAACCGATCATATTTTGTTTATTGCTTCTGGAGCTTTTCATATTTCCAAGCCTTCAGACTTATTACCAGAATTGCAGGGTCGTTTTCCAATCAGAGTTCAATTAAAAGCGTTAACAGAAGAAGATTTAGTGCGTATTTTAAAAGAACCGGAATCAAGCTTAATCAAACAATATACTGCTTTAATTGCTGTAGAAAATGTTAATTTGGAATTCACTGAAGAAGGTATTAAAGAAATTGCCAGAATTTCTTATAAAGTTAATTCAGAAGTTGAAAATATTGGTGCTAGAAGACTTTACACCTTGTTAGAAAAAGTTTTGGAAGAAGTAAGTTTTGAAGCCAGTGAAATGAAGAAAAAATCTAAAATTACCATTGATCTTAAATATGTTGATGATCATTTGGGAGATTTAGTTTCTGGCAAAACTGATCTATCAAAATTTATTCTTTAAAATTTTTCTTGCCAATAATAATTTTTTCAAAGATTATTTACATATCGGGAGTATACTGTAATACAATACCTCTTGCAGGAAACGCAGTAAACACGCTGGGTTTGCGTGGTGGTGACTCCCGATATTAAAATAAACAAAAATCCTTCATTTAATTTTGAAGGATTTTTATTTTAGGCTTTTGGACGGTGGTAAATCCAAAAGTTAAAAAAACACAACTTTGCGGGTTTGCGTGGTGGTGACTCATTTACATCAAATATTGGAATTTAATCTTTATTTCTGTTCCTTGATTTATTTGCGATTCTATTTCCATTTCTCCTTTTTGCATTTCAACTAGTTGTTTAACTAAAGGAAGGCCAATACCATGAGAATCAATATCTTTGCCTAAGCTAGATTTAACAATTTTTGTACCTTCACCGCTAAGTGCCATTTTAATATCATTTTCACTCATCCCGATTCCCTGATCTTTAACAGAGATGATTATCTGCTTTTTTGAGTCCAAAGAATTATTATCAATTGTTTCCTCTTTTGCATCTATGGTAACAATTGAATCTTCCTTGCTATATTTCAAAGCATTTGAAATTAGGTTTGCTAAAATTTGTTTCATTCTTCTTTGATCAAGATTTATATTTGAAACCTTAATTTGATTATTGAATTGAATTTGGATATTTCTCTTTGAAGAAAGACCATAATTGAGTTTAATTGACCTTTTAATGATATTAATAATGTCAATTTCTTCATCCATCTTGATAGAAAATTTACCTGATTCCGATTGATTTACATCCATTAAGTCATTCACAAATTCCATTACTTCTCTGGCAACATTATAAATATCAGAAGTAAATTCTAAATATTCAGAATCTTGAAATTTGCTGCGAGGTACGGATTTCATAAAATCACTAATGGAAACTATTAATCCTACTTGATTTCTCATTTCATGAGCAACTGTGGCTAGAAATTGATCTTTATTATGATTTTCGCTGGATAGTTTTTGGTGAGAAATTTTTAAGACTAGGATTCGAGATTCAAGTTCTGTATTAGCACGCACTAACTCTTCAATCTTAAGCTTGGAATCAGATTTCTTAAGAAAAATAAGTAAAAAATTGAAAAAAGAAAAATATCGATATATCTTATCTAACTTCATATGTTTTTAATTTTATTAAATATGATTTACCAAGTTCTGAATGTCTCAGATTATCTGGCTTATTGTTATAAAAAACTTTTAAGAATCTTTTAATACTGGTATTTTAGTAGTATTGTTTTTGTATTATTTCTTCTTAAAGAATCAAGACGTTTTCAATACATTAAAAAATAATTGTCCCTTTTTGGCACAAAAACAAAGATATTTTTATCCAAAAAAACTTGGACTCCGATAAACATGGAAAATAAATCTGTAAAAAATTTTCTGAAAAAAATTCGGGAAGATAAAAATCTTACTCAAGATCAATTAGCAGAAGCTTCTGGTGTTGCCAGATATATAATTTCAGAATTTGAAAATGAAAAACGTAGACCATCTCCGCGCACAATAAACAGATTGGCAGAAGCATTGGGATGTAGTTATATTGCTCTGATGACTGGTAAAGAAGGAGTGAGTGAAGAAAAAAGAAAAATTTTGAGTGAAAACAGAGATCAATATTTAGAAGAAGCAGTAAGTTTAACTCAAAAACAATATGGTGGTAGGGGATTTGATGAAGAATTATTAATGAAAATATCTGGTCATTTAAGCTATATCATTGAAGAATATAACACAGCTTCCAATCAAAAAAAGAAAGAAATTATAAAAAATATAAAAGAACAAAAAGCCAAACTTCTTGCAAATGATATATTTTTAAAAACCAAAATTAGTGAACCTTAATTAAAAAATATGAAAATCAATTTTTTTAATAAAAAAAATTTTAATATCAGAATTAAACTACTAGTTCCAGCTTTAATCTTCATAGCAATAATCATCTCATTATTAATTCAAAATTTAATTCAAATCAAAAAAAGCCAGTTACAAAACTCTTTAACCCAAGAAGCATCAACCATTGAGAATATTTTATTAGAATGATTCAATTCTACATTTTTTATAATTGAAAAAATGGGAAAAGAAATAGCAAAAAATCCTCAAGATAAAAATTATATAAAAAAAGTATTAGAGAAATATAAATCTGATGTCTCGGTTAACCAGATTTTTTCTTGGACTATTTTCTCCTGGTCAGATCAAAATTCTCAAATAACCGTAGACGGAGAATATGGCATTATGCAAAATCCTTTTGATCTTTCAAAGCGTGACTACGTTCCTGAATCAATGTTACATCCAGGACAAATGTTTTTAGGCAAACCAGTCGGTGGATCAACCAGCAAAAAATGGATGATTCCAGGTGGTGTCAGTATAGTAGATAAAAATCAAAAACTAGCTGGAACAATCACTATTGGATTTGAAATAAAAAATTTAGCAAAAATAATTCAAGAAGTGATAAAGAATGAAAATGTAAATATTGAATTAATCTACAATGATTACAATAATCAGTTTGCTGTTTTTAACATCGATAAATCATTTATTAAAATTTTTTCTGAGGAAGAAATTAGCTTTGATAAAAAAGCAATTTTTGATCAAGATAATCAAATAACTCTTAAAAGAAAATTACAAAACTATCCATATGAAATCATTTTAACCTATGACAAAAAAGCGGTTTCCTCCATTTTGTGGGAAATAATTTATTCCCGATTAATAGAGATCATAATAGTAATTTTATTTTCGCTTATTTTTCTGGTAATAATTTATAGAAGCGAAGAAGAAAAAAGACAAAAAATTGCCTTTTTAATGCAGAGAGAAGTAATCAATAAAGCAAAGAATGAATTCATATTGCAAGTTGGTCATGAATTAAGAAATTTTGTTTCTGCTATAATTGTTCTTTCTGAAATAATAAAAGAGGATCTAAAAAACAAAAAATCTTTAGATAATGAAATTGTTAAAGAAGAAATAGATCATTTAGATCATATCAACGATATCAGTCAGGAATTAATGAGTTTTGTCACAGATTTAGTTGATCTTAACAAGCCAGAAGATGGCAAATTTGAAGTAAATAGGTTGGCAATCAAAACCGATTTTGAGGATATGGTGGATAGAAGCATTAGAATCCTTAAAAGTAAAATTAACAGCAAAAATATTATCATAAATACTAACTTCGCAGACAATTTAATTTCAATATCAAATCTTGACCAACGCCGAATAAAACAAATTTTGGTTAGCATTATAGGTAATGCAATCAAATATAGTTCAAAGGATTCCAAGGTTGATATTGTTGTAAAAAATTTAGATCAAAAATCTATTGAAATTATTATCAAGGATTGTGGAATTGGAATGGATGAATCTGAAATAAAAAAAGCTTTAGCAACTTATAATTTTGCAGAATATGGAGCTAATAATGAAACGGATTCTATCGAACTCAAATTACCACTAGTGAGATTCCTGATAGAAAAACAAAATGGCACCATAGAAATCAAATCAGCTAAAAATTATGGTACGGAAGTAAAAATTATGTTCTAATAATATGTCAGTATACACCTTATTTGTGTAAATGACTCTACAAATAGTGATAAATCTAAATTAAAAACAGATATATCTGAAGATTATCTTCATATTCATTTACTAAAACTAGATTATTTGAAACCCCTTGAAGAATTTATAACAAAACTTTCTGGTATAGGTAGCGATAATAACCTATATCAATGGGGAGCAATTTCTGAGAAAAATAGCAATACAAGATCAGTTAAAGTTTCAGCAAAAAAAATAAAACAATATGGTCAGGTTGGAATTGGATCTGTAGCCAGAGGATGTAATGAGCTGATAGGAGATTTTATTGGTGGTGGTGAGGGATTTTTATTTGACTCACAAAATTTTCGTATCACTAAGGGGGATGGGGTTTTTGAAGTAAAAGATGATCAAGAATATTGGATGTTTCAAGTTACGGACTTCAATAATGCTCTTAAAATTTCAGATTTAAGCGGCAACATAATTGAAGGAAGAAAAAACTTAATGGAAATCTTAAAAGATAAATCAAGAAGCAGGTTATTTGTTGCAACTTTTGATGTAAGATTTAATGCAAGATTTTTTGCTAGAAGCAACGGAATTTTCCCTGAAGATTTAAAATTTGTGCAAAATCCAAATAAAACATTATTTGATCAAGATATTAAAGGCGGCCATCTGCTTGGAGGCGGTAATAATATTGGAGATATTAAATCGTTAAAAGAAAAGTTTAATCAAGAAGAAGCGATGTCTAATGATTTTTCTTGTCAAATAATGAGCCAAGTTCTTTTGAAGCCAATTGAAGAGATAAAAATTATCAAAAATGACAATTTGAAGTGGCTAAGATGAATAAAATATTCAATTAATTCATAAATTATGAGAACAATTCAAAAACCGTTAACTAAAAATGGCAAAAGTTGTAATAATAGGAGGTGGAATTGCTGGATGTACAACTGCTATAGAATTGGGAAAACAAAATCACAAAATTGTAATTCTTGAAAAAGATAAGGATATATTGCGAGGAACTAGCGCTAGAACTCCTGGCAGGATGGGATTGGGTTATCATTATTTTGATTTAGAAACAGCAAAATTTTACATGAAAAATACAATCGAATTTATGAAAAAATATTCCGATTGTTTTCTTGGAGATGATGATAATTCTTATCTACGTAAGGGAAGATATTTTGTTACTAAAGATTCTCTGATTCCATTGCAGGAGCTCATGGCTTCATATGATAAAATGTCATTACATTTTGAGGTAATGTGCAGAAAAAACCAATCAAACGATATTTTTGGAACTTATCATCTTCACCGAACTATGGAACCTTATGAATTTCAAGATGATATCAATGTCGAGAAAGTAGAATTTGCCATTGAAACACAAGAATTGCTGCTTGATTGGCAAAAATTTGAAGCTTGTTTAAAAAAAGAAATGAGTTCCTATAACATTTCTATAAAAAATCATTTTGAAGTTAGTGATGCAAAATTGGATAACAAAAAGTTTATGTTATTTAGTGAAAAGGGAGAAAAAGATGTTGCTGATTATGTTATCAATTGTACTTGGCAAAATATTGATAAAATAAACAGTAAAATTGGTATTAATACTAACTTATCTGATAAAGCATGTTCTAAACAAACTATAACCTCTAGATTAAAACTTCTTGCTGAGATAGATCTTCCAGAGTCTCTAATAAAAAGAAACTCCATGTTTTTTTGTGCTGGGCCCCATGCCATGTTTTCTAATATGGGAAATGGAATTGGTAGAATTACCTATGCGCCGGTTACAAATTTTGGCACCACAACAGAAATTGAAATGCCAGAACAATTTGAAATATGGTTAAATCAAGGTTTAACAGCTAAGGAAGAAATTTTTTATGGTCAGAGAATAATTGCCGGAGTAGCAAAATATATTCCAGCCATGAGTGATGCAAAATTACGTAAAGTTATGCCAGGAATTGTAAAATCAAAAGGATCTGTTGATTTATGGGATAGAAATAGTCCATTTCATAAAAGAGATTATGATGGGGTAGAAGAAAGGCTAAATGGATGGGTTGATAATGCTTCAATGAAGCTTTTTTATTCTTTAGGAAATGCTAGAAAGGTTTCAGAAATTATTGCTAAGCAAGAAAAAATGAAGTTCGATCTTAACCAAAAATGAGAACATCTAATCTAGATAAATCTAAATTAATTGAGAAGAGAGTTTAATTTTTTAGGCTTCAAGGGATGAAGCCGCTATATTTAATTGGTCGGGGCGGAGAGATTCGAACTCCCGACCCTCTGGTCCCAAACCAGATGCGCTACCAGGCTGCGCTACGCCCCGATCCTTGAAATTTGCTTGAAATTTTCTAGTGAGAAATTATAAAATAAGCAAAGAGCCACATATAAAACCAATAAATAATCGAAATGTCAATAGTATTACCAAGTCTTTTGCGAATAATCTCGCTATCGTTACTTTTTATTCTAATCAATATAATGCTATCTAAAGTTTGTTTTGCTTGGAGTGGCTATGATTATCAAAATAATGCTGTTATTGAAATAGAATCAGGAAATTTGGTTAGGGAAGGTAGCATCATTAAAATTTATGACTGGAAAAAAGATGAATATCATAATGTTGAAATAAAGATGATCGATGGTAATTTTTCTGGAACTAAAATGGAGGTTTATGATTTTGATGATAAAAGAACTAGATTTCTTGAAATGAATGCCGAGTAACATTAAATCTTATTTTTAATGAGATTTAATATTGTAAGAAACCTTGTTTTTTGGTTGCTAAGAAAAGTAAAAGCATAATTGAAAATAATATAATTTATTTTTTACAATTCTTTTACTTTGCTAAAATAAACTTCGATTGCCTTTACTAAAGATTTAGAAATTCTTTCCCTATGTTCTAAGCTATTTAAAGTTCTTTCCTCATATTTATTGGATAAATAGCCAATTTCAATTAGAACTGCAGGAATGTCTGGAGCAGTTAAAACTCTAAATCCAGCAAAACGATGAGTGTTTTGCAAAACTGTAACACTATTTAAATTAAGATATTTAATTGCCAATTCAGCAAATTTTGCCGAATCATTCATGCTGTTTCTTTGAGCTAAATTAATTAACGTTTTAAGAACATCATCATCATTGGTTTTTGAAAAATCGGCCCCGCCAATTATATCAGATCTATTTTCTTTTTGAGCTAGTCTTTCTGCTTGTTTATCAGAAGAATTTTCTGACAAGGTATAAATTGAAAGGCCTTTAGTTTCAGTATCAACCGCTGAGTCAGCATGAACTGAAATAAATAAATTTGCTTTTAATTTTCTTGATTTAGAAACTCTTTCATCAAGCGGAATAAAAAAATCAGAATCTCTAGTTAAAAAAGTTTTAAATTTTCCGGTTTCATCTAGGGTTCTTTTAATCTCGTGAGCATAAGCTAAAGTAACATTTTTTTCTTTAGTTCTGGCATAATTTCCGATTGTTCCAGGATCTTTTCCGCCATGTCCGGCATCAATTACAATAACTGGAATGATTAATTTTCTTTCAATTGTTTCTGAGGCTTCTTCCAGCTCTGTTTTTTTTCTGATTTTATATCTGATTACGCCCGCTTCCGGATCGGATTCGGATAAAATTTCATCAGCAATTTTGCTATTTAGGGGACTTAAAACATATTTTGGTTTATTATTTTTATTCAAAGAGGTTTCCATATTGGAAATAATTTCTTTTTTGATGTTTGGTTTGGTGGTTAGTTTAGATCCAGTAAAATCAATAACTAATCGATAACTTTTTTTGGAATTATCTGGTTTTAGAATGCTAGATTGATTAATTTTAATTTTATTATTTAAGTCAATTTTAATTTTTAAATCGTTAACGGAATTAGTGCTGGTTGTAATTTTTTTAAATAACTCATGATTAAGATTTATTTGAGTAGAAGAGCGGCAATCTTGAATATCAATTATTAACTGTAATGGCTTAGAAGTTGTAAAAACACGATATTTAGGAAATTTTTCCAATTCAAAAACAATACGAGTTTTGCCAGAATTTTCACCGACAGAACTTTTAATTAGTTTATTGGCAAAGCAGTTTTTGTTTATTAGAACTAGAGAAGAAAAAAAGAATAGATAAAAGAATATTTGTTTTATTCTCATTACAAATCCCATCGGGCTTTAGGTTTAAAATCAAGCTGATCAATCATATTTAATTGTAATCTTTCGATACCAACCCAAGCCACCATTGCTGCATTGTCGGTGCATAATTTAACTGGTGGTGCAATAGTATTCATATTAAATTCTTTTTTAACAAAATCTGATATTTTTTGATAAATATATCTATTGGCAGCAACGCCGCCGGCAATAACTAAATTATCAACTCCTAAATTATTCTCTCTAATAATATTTTTAATTCTATTTGTAATAATTCCAACCACAGTTTTTTGAAAAGAAGCGCTAATATCACAAATATCGATTTCACTTAATTTATGATTTGAAGAATAATGATCATAATTTACACTGGTAAGTTTTTCAATTTCACGTCTCACTGCTGTTTTTAATCCGGAAAAAGAAAAATTAAATTTATCAGAAGAGTTAATTAATGGTTTAGGAAAATTAAATCTGTTTTCGTTTCCCATTACGGCCATTTTTTCTATTTTTGGACCGCCAGGATAGTCAAGTCCAATCATTGATGCTACTTTATCAAATGCTTCTCCTAATGCATCATCTATAGTTGATCCTAATTTTTTATACTGACCGACTCCACTGCAAAGCAGTATTTGACAATGTCCACCAGAAACAAGTAATATTAAATAAGGAAATTTAATATCGCTAGTTAAGCGTGAGGTTAGGGCATGAGCTTCTAAATGATTAACTGCAATAAATGGTTTTTTTTCAACGGAAGCGATTGCTTTAGCCATCATTACTCCAACAATTACTCCACCAATTAATCCTGGTCCGGCAGTAACGGCAATTCCATCAATATCTTTAAGTGATAGGTTGGTTTCTTTTAATGATTTTAAAATCATTTTATCCAAAATTTCAGCATGGCTTCGAGCTGCAATTTCGGGAACTACTCCGCCAAATTCGCGATGAATTTCAATTTGAGAAGAAATTAGATTACAGAGAATGTTTTTGTTACTATCTACTATGGCGACCGAAGTTTCATCACAGCTGGTCTCAATACCAAGTATTTTCATAGATAGTTTTGATAACAATATTAACTCAGAGAAATTTTAACTTAAGTTCAAAAGATACAAAAGTTGAGAGAAGAAAATTATAAATTAATATTAATTAGCTAACGGTGTCTAAGCTTCAAAAGCTTTATTAAATTCTTTTTCAAAATCTTTTATTGAAAGTTTTTTATGTTCAACATTAGATTTTTCCATAATGAAGCTAACTACTTTTTCTTCCAGAATCGCTCCTCTAATTTCATCAATTGCGGCTGGATTTTTTTGATAATATTCAATTACAAACTTTTCTTGGCCGGGAAATCCTGCAACTCTCTTATTGATTTCTTTCATCACATCATCTTGTTCAATTTTGATGTTATGTTTGCGGCTAAGTTCAGAGAGAATAATACCGCTACGAACCATTTTAATTGATTCTTTGCGTTTTTCTTCCTTGGCTTTTTCTTTTTCTTTATCGTTTTTGAATTTTTCTGGGTTGTGTTTTAATTCTGATTCGGTTTCAGCCCAGATTTTTTCTAAATGTTCTTCAACTAGGCCAGTTGGTAGATCGAAGTCATATTTTTTATTTAAGAAATCAAATAGTTCTTTTTTAAAAAAGTTTTTCGACATTGTTTCATAATTAGCAGAGATTTGCTCTTTTACTACTTCTTCCAATTTAACTAAACTTTCTAAGCCAAAATTATTTTTAACAAATTCATCATTAACTTCAGGTTTATTTGCTGATAATACTGAATTGATTTTAACATCAAATTCTGCAGCTTTTCCAGCATATTTATCATTATGATATTCTTTAGGAAATTTTACTTTAACCTTTACTTCATCACCGGCTTTTTTACCAACTAATTGATCTTCAAAATTATCAATAAAACTTTTACTGCCAAGTTCTAGTTGGTGATTTTGAGCACTACCACCTTCAAAGATTTCTTTATCAATTTTGCCGACATAATCAATATTTACGGCATTGCCAATTTTTGCTTTAGTATCCTTTGGTTGTTCATCCCATTTAGTAAAGCGCTTAACAATTTTATTAATTGATTCGTCAATATCAGTTTTAGTGATATCGGCATTTCTTTTAGCTAATTTAATTTTGGCTAGATCAATTTCTGGAACTTCAGGAAAAATTTCCATAGAAACATTATATTCAAAATCTTTCTTTGCTTCAAAAACTTTAACTTCAACTTTTGGAGTTAGGGCTAATTTTAAATTATTATCTTTAACAATTTTTTTAGAAGTTTCGTTAATGATTTTTTCTGATTCATCAGCCATTATTGAGGCTTCATATTTTTGTTTGATTATATTGGTTGGAACCTGACCAGTACGGAATCCATCTAATTTATAATTTTTTCTAACTTTTTCTACTACCTGATTAATTTTTTCATCAATTAAAGAATATGGTACTGCAACCTGATATTCTTTTTTTAGTGGCTTATTTAAAATATTTTTAATTCTAACTTCTGACATTGATTTGATTACAAATAAGTGGTGCGGATGGAGGGACTTGAACCCACATGCCGTGAGGCGCTAGATCCTAAGTCTAGTGCGTCTGCCAATTTCGCCACATCCGCTAAGTTTTACGAGTGAGCGAGGTATATTATAATAGTGTTTTTTATAAATCAATTTCAAAAGCTCATAATTATTAAAGCAAAGCCTTGTTAATTAGTTTTTAGGGTTTTAACATCGCGGGTTCACCATTTCTTTAAGTTTTATTAATTAAATTTTGATCTTTTATGTTTAATAAAAAAATCTTTTCGGCCATTACTTTTGCTGTATTGCTTTCAGCCTGTCAAAGCAAAACTTCAAATGATAATCTGGTATCTGATAATGCCGCTCCTTCTCCTATAGGTATGCAATATAAAGTTGCTAAGATCACAGATGATAAACTTGCAGAAAATACTATATATTTCGACTATAACAGTGATAAATTATTAAAAGATGGTAAGGAAATATTAAATAACCAAGCTAAATGGTTAAAAGATAATTCTGATGCTAGAATTACAGTTGAAGGTCATTGCGATCAAAGAGGTAGCAAAGAATTTAACTATGCTTTAGGTAAAAAAAGAGCAGTTGCTGCTAAGAAATATCTGATTGAAAAAGGTGTTAATTCATCAAAAATCAGAGTTGTAACTTATGGCAAAGATCGTCCAGCTGTTAAAGGTGAAGGCGAAGAAGTTTGGGCTAAAAACAGAAGAGTTATTGTAGCTAAATAGTTTTAACGTCTAAATTAAATGGAAAGAGTAATAAATTTATACTCTTTCCATTTAGTATTAAATTTTGGCCAAAAAAGAGTGGTTAATAAAATTCTCTTTGCGATATTCTAAATCCTTTTTGTAATCAATATCCATTACTATTCCACCACATCCCAAGATTAGAGCCTGACCAGCAGCAGTATCCCATTCCATTGATCTTCTAAAATGTAGGTACAGATCAGCTTTGTTTTCTATAATATAACAAAATTTTAAGGAAGAACTTACCTTATTTATTTTTAAATTTTCTTCTGATTTTAGATGGTTTATTATGTAATTGGTAAGTTCAGAGCTATTATGTTCACTGCCGGAAATAATAATAAATTCTTCATCATTTCTTAATTTTTTAGTTAAGATTTCATGATGATTTTGATTAGTTAAATATTTAATAGTTTGCCCATTTTCATTATTATAATAAAGAGGAGCTTCTTTAATTGCTGGTGCAAAAATAATACCAAATATTGGTTTATTATTTTCAATTAGGCCGATATTTACAGTAAATTCAGGATTAGTGTTGGCAAAACTTTTAGTTCCGTCAATTGGATCAATTAGCCAGAATTTTTTACTTAAAGCTTTACGGTTTTGACCTTCTTCGCAAATTATATCAATTTCTGGAAATTCTTTTTTGAGATTCATTCCAATAAAATTACTAATTTCAATATCAGCATTGGTAACTGGAGAATCGTCGGATTTTTTATTGATCTGTAAATTTTTACTACCAAAATGAGACATTGCAATTTTTCCAGCCTCCTTAGTAATATCTATTAAAAGATTAATTTCATTTTTATTAAGAATGGTCATAGTTGGGGATATATGCTGAATTGCCAAGTTTTAAATACTAAATACTATTACATATGGAAAACAAATCACAAGATATATATATAAGTTCTTTTAGAAGAGGAGCCGCGGCAGCTGTTGATATTTTGGTTGTTGCTTTTTTAAGAATTTTGTTTGCCCAAATTAATGGCATATTATGGTTTAATGATCAAATTCTTCAATTTCAGAATGATTTTGAAGCTAAATTTAGTACTAGAATTATTGGTCATAGTCCTGAGCATGTTGAGTTTTTGCTTCATCATCCAATCGTTAAAATGACCATAATTTTTTATATTGGTATAGTTTTGGTTGGCGCTTTTTATCATGCTTTATTAAATTCTTCATCTTGGTGTGCTACTTTAGGAAAAAGAATAATGAATATAGTTTTGGTAAAAAATGAAGGTAAGAGAATGACTATTTTAAATGGGTTTAGTCATTACTTTCTTTCAATTGTTCCATGGATTTTTATGATTTATATCCTGATTTATCAAGGTTATCACGCAGCTACCATTTATGAATCTATCAGTGGAAATGTTTTTAATTTAATGTTTGGGATTATCTCAGTAACTTGGATTAATATTCATTTTATTACCAAGAAAAAAATTACTGTTCAGGATATAATTGTCGGAACTACAATGGCTGAAGGTAGAATTGGTGGAGCTTATCCTAAATGGTCAAAAAATTAAATTTTGGAATTTTATCACCGGCTATATTTTGTACTCCAATTTTAGCTAAATAATTAGCATTTTTATTATTATTTATTGTCCAGGCAAAAATTTCTATATTTTTGAAAATTTTAACAAAATTGGAATCGATATTTTTATAATGAATTGATAAGCCAAAAATTTTATTTTTTTGTAGTTCCTGATAATATTTTTTGCGATCAGAAATTTTTAGCTTTTCTTTAACTGCTAAAATTTTAGCTTTTCTGAAATATTTTTTAATTATTTTATAAATTTCCAAAGCTTCAGTAAAATTAGTAATAAAAGGTGCGAAATTTAAATTATTTTGTTTAATTTTTAAATCTTTTGTAATTGCTTTAATTTGTTTTAAAGCTTTATCGCAATTGTTCCTATCCAGATTTTTAAAATCTAACCAATATTCCATTTTATTTCCATATACCGCTAAATAATCATTTAATTTTAAAGATTTGTTTTGCGGTTGATCGTGACTTACAACTAATTCATTTTGAAAATACCAAATATCAAATTCAACTGCTTTAACTTTATTTTCAAAGGCATTTTTTAGAGCTAAAATGCTATTTTCCGGAGCATTTTTATTAACTAAGCCACGATGGGCAAAAAATTTGGATTGCATATTGTTTTTAATCAATAAAAAATTGGGGCTTTAGAATTAAAACATTCTACCCATGAGAAATAAATTTTGTATAATAAAAACCACTTTTGCAGATAAAAAAAATGCTAAGAATATAGCAAACTTGTTATTAAAGAAAAAGCTTATTGCTTGTGCTCAGATTGAGAAAATAGAAAGTATGTATTTTTGGGAAGATAAAATTGTTAACCAGAAAGAATTCAGCCTTTTGGTTAAAACAGTATCTAATAATTATAAAAAAATCGAAAAGCTAATTCTTGAAAACCATTCTTATAAAATTCCACAAATTATTCAGATTCCAATTCAAGATGGTTTTGATGATTATTTATCATGGATTAATAGTGTTCTAGAGATTTAGTATGGTTTTGAACTGCTCAAAAAAATTTCTAAAAATTACTAGCAATATTGCAATTTATCTTATAAGGTTTTTTTTCGCTGCCAAGTGGGGTCAGCAAATTATAGACTTTTTTGCCTAACTTTAATGGTTATGGCGTGAAATTATGTAAATAATAGGACAGTTATTTAGTTGGATAAGATAAGTTTGATGTATGAATTCAAGATTTAGTTTTAAGAAGACCAAGCTACATGTAATATATCGGATTATTTCTTACACCTTTGAAATCCATGCGTAGTCTACTTGATTGAATTAAATACAAAAAGTAAGACAAATTTAAAATACTAAAAAACAGTCCTTATTGGTTAACTTTTTAATAAGGAATAAAATGACTAAAACTATCATAGTTGATGCTGCATTTAGGGAAGAAACCCGAGTTGCGGTACTAGAAAATGGGGTGGTACAAGATTTTGATCGTGAAGCCCTTTCAATTAAACAAATCAAAGGAAATATATATCTAGCTAAAGTTACCAGAGTTGAGCCATCGTTACAGGCCGCTTTTGTTGATTATGGTAGTGATCGTCACGGCTTTTTGCCGTTTTCTGATATTCATCCGGATTATTATCAGCTTTCTGATGTTGAAAGACAAAAAATTCAGGAATTAACCAAGGAAGCAATACGTCCGCAAAATTCTCAGGAAGAAGAAAATGAATTACAAAATCAAAGTTCTTCTGGCCAAAGAGATAGTAATCGAGAAGATAATTATGAAGATTCTGATTCGGCGGTTAGTACCGGATCTTATTCTGTTGAAGATGAAACTGATTATGGTGCAAAAAATCTCAATAATTTTTATAAGAGATATAATATTCAAGATGTGGTTAAGCCGGGACAGCATATTTTAGTGCAGGTTATAAAAGAAGAGCGTGGTAATAAGGGCGCTTCTATGACTACCTATATTTCTATTGCTGGAAAATACTGTGTATTAATGGCCAATACTCAAAATAAGGGTGGAGTTTCTAAAAAAGTTGACAATTTTCGTGATCGTAAATTATTAAAATCAATCTTGGATGGCCTAAATATTCCATCTGAAAGATCAGTAATTATCAGAACTGCTGGTGTTGGTAAAAGGCCAGAAGATATAAAAAGAGATTACGATTATTTAGTAAAATTATGGACCAGTATTAAAGAAACTTCATCTACTTCAAATGCTCCATGTTTTATTCATGCTGAAGATGACATAATCAAAAAATGTATTCGTGATACCTATAATGAAAGTGTTAGTGAAGTTGTGGTTGAGGGTAAGGAAGCTTATGATTCTATCATGAGTTTTATTAAAATTACCTCATCTGAACCTGTTACTAATATTAAACTTCATGATGAAAGAGTTCCAGTTTTCAATAAATATAAGGTTGAACAACAGTTAAATGCGCTTTATGAAAAACAAGTATTTTTACCTTCGGGTGGTTCAATTGTAATTGATCATACCGAAGCTTTAGTGGCAATTGATGTCAATTCTGGTAAAGCAACTAATGAAAGTGGTGTAGAAGAAACGGCTTATAATACCAATATAGAAGCAGTAAAGGAAATTGCTAAACAATTGAAATTGCGTGATTTAGCTGGTTTAGTTGTAATCGATTTTATAGATATGTATGATCAAAAACATAGAAGATCGGTAGAAAGAGTGCTTCGTGATGCTTTACAGCATGATCGTGCTCGCATCCAATTAGGAAGAATTAGCGTTTTTGGTTTGATGGAAATGTCAAGACAACGTTTGGGTGCAAGTTTTTTTGAAACTATTACAGATCCCTGTAAACATTGTAATGGAACCGGATATGTCCGCTCAATTGAAATTTTAGCAGTAAGTATTTTGCGTGGTATTAGGTATGCCTGTGTTGATAAACAAGCTGGTGTTATTCATGTTTATGGTGCTGGTGACGTTATCACTTATATTTTAAACTATAAGAGAATTGAAATAACCTCTTCTGAAAAAAATTACGGTGTTCATATTATTATGCATTGTGATGAAAATCCTGGTCCAAATGGTTTTAATATTAAAAGACGCAAATCTCTTTCCTTAGAAGAAAAGAGAGAATTGGATATGGAAGTTTTAACGGGAAAAGTAAATCAACTTGGAATTGAGCGTGATTTTATGATAGATGAAGAAAATTCTTCTGAAGATCAAGATTCTGTTTCTCGTGATAATTATCAAAGAAAAAATAATAATAAAAAACAATATCATAATAAGAA
>CAMDAI010000008.1 GCA_945888585.1 Rickettsia typhi
ACTTTATCAAAGTTTAAAGCATTATACACTACATACAGTAATGTGGTATATAATACGCAAAACAATGTATGTGAAATTTTAAATTTTATATTCTGAATTAAATATTTTTTCATTAGATCCATTAAAAAATTGCTATTACTTTCAGTTAGTTTTTTATACAAAACTTAAAAACATATTAAAAAATGCTAAATCTATCAGATTATCTAATGTGGCAATAAATCTATCTAAAATTCATCAGAAATTTTAAAGCCGGTTTTCTTTTTTATCATTATGTTTGCCGTTATAGGTAGAGTAATTCAAAACTCCAATTACCAATATAACAACAGCACTAGTTATAATTAAAATAATCAAAAACTTGGTCACTACATAACTCCCATAATTGATTCTCGCAATTGATTTATACCAGTTTTATAAATGCTACTGGTAATAATAATTTCTGGATGAACTGCTGGAAATTTTTTGGCAGCTTTTAGAGTTGCTTCCATAACTTTTTCTAATTCATCAGGTTTTAGCTCATCCGATTTAGTTAGAATAATTTGAAAACTAACCGCAACTGCATTGAAAGTATTGGCCATTTCCTTATCATATTCTGTAATTCCTTTTCTGGAATCAATCAATAAAAATACTCTTTTTAAATTAGCTCTGGAAGCAAAATATTTGTAACTTAATTTCTCCCAAGAAGCTATTTCAGTTTTACTAACTTTAGCATAACCATATCCAGGCATATCAACCAGATTTAATTTTTCTCCGAGTAAAAAGAAATTTAATTGTCGAGTTCGACCAGGAGTTTTGGAAGTGATAGCAATTTTTCTATTAACTAAAGCATTAATCAAACTTGATTTCCCCACATTTGATCTGCCAATAAAAGCTATTTCAGGCAATCTGGAATCAGGAATCTGATCATATTTGTAAGCACCAATTTTAAAATCACAGTTACTATTAAAAAAAACTTCTATGTTACTCATTTTAATTAATATTGAATTTTTTAAATATTGACGTCATGGCTGCTACTAAATCATTAATCATCTGATCAGTATGTAATGGAGTTGTAATAATTCTAAGCATTTCATCACCTTTTGGAACGGTTGGAAAATTAATGTGCTGAATATAAATATTATAATCCTCAAGTAATATTTTGGAGATTTTTTTAACTAAAAGCGCCTCACCAATTGGCACCGCAACTATATGAGAATTATTTGGAATTATTTTGATAGAATTTTTTTGCAATGCATTTTTTAACTTTGCTACTTTTTCTTTATGTTCTTTATTTTCTTTATCACTAGATTTTAGATGCCTGATATTAACTATAATTCCAGCTGCAGCCATAGGAGGAATGGCTGTTGTAAAAATAAATCCGGGTGCATAAGACCTAACAGAATCAATAATTAATTTTGTTGAAGTAATATAACCGCCAATACCTCCAAAAGCTTTACCGAATGTTCCCTGAATAATATCAATTTTATCAGCCAAACCAAATTCATCAGCAAGCCCCGCTCCGTTTTTACCGTATAAACCAACTGAATGAACTTCATCAATATAAGTTAAGGCATTATATTTTTTAGCCAGAGCAATTATTTTAGCCATATGACTAAAATCTCCATGCATTGAATATACTGATTCAAAGATAATAATTTTAGGATGATTTATTTCATATTGCCCTAGCAACTCTTCTAAATGAGCCATATCATTATGACGAAAAATTTGTTTTTCCAATCTGCTATTTTTAATTCCATGAATAATTGAAGCATGATTTTTCTCATCAGAAAATATTACTAGATTAGGAATAATTTTAGCTAAAGCTGCAATTGTTGCATCATTAGCTACATAACCAGAGGTAAAAACCAAACCGGCTTCTTTATTATGAAGCTTTGCAATTTCAAGTTCTAATTCAATTACCGGATGATTATTTCCTGATAAATTTCGAGTTCCACCAGCACCAATTCCGGTTTGTTTAATGATTTTTATTACTTCATCAATGGCTTTTTCATTTTGACCTAAACCCAGATAGTCATTAGAACACCACACTACAATTTCTTGGTTATTTCGATGATTTTTAGCCAAAGGAAATTTGCCACATATTCGTGAAATATCAAGAAATTCACGGTAATTATTGTTAAGAATAAGCTGATCTATTGATTGCTTAAAAAATGACTCGTAATTCATAATTTGATTATAGAAATGCTGAAGCAGAATATCTAAAGTGTGCCGACACTATATCTAAAATTACTGCAAATCAATCAATTTGAAATTATTTTTTGACAAAATAATTTATCACTTATACTATGCACCATCCTTTTTGAGATGGGGATATAGCTCAGTTGGTAGAGCACCTGCTTTGCAAGCAGGGGGTCAGCGGTTCGAACCCGCTTATCTCCACCATCTCAAATCAAGCTTTCACAGCTTTTTTCAAAATCATCAAAAATTTCCGTGTCCGCCTGGTGTCCGTCAAATGACACAATTTTCATTTCTCCATTTTATAATATTCCCTCAAAATCTTAAATTTGGTATTAGCTTTAAAACAATCTTTAAATAAAAATTTAATGATGGTTTTTGATAAAGATTAATTTTATTTGTTTATTGTTAACTTTTACATTGACAAATTGAATTTGTTTGTTTATTGTTAGCTTAACATAACATAGTTAATTATTTATGAGTGATTAGCTATAAGCAAAAGGTAATGTGAGTAAAAATTTGTGGCTGTGGCAATTTAATTGTCTTGGCAACAAATTTTGGATTTATTCAAATAAATTTATTTGAATAAGTTTTAATAATAAGGAAATAAGGAAATGAGGAAAATTGCTTATGAGTATGAACGAAAAAAAAGAAAACCAAGTTAAGTTTGGCGATTATATTAGAAATACTAGACTTACCCTAAAAATTGGCTTGAGGGAGTTTGCATTAAAGGTTGGTATTAGCGCAACCTATGTGAGTAAAATGGAAATTGGCGATTATGCACCACCAAGTGAGGAAAGGATAGTTAAAATGGCAGAAATATTAAAATTAAACAAAGATAGCTTGTTAGCAAGGGCTGGTAAAATTTCTTCTGATTTACAACAAATTATTATTGAAGAACCAGAGTTATATACCGCCTTTCTAAGAAAAGCTAAAAAGAAAGATATTAAACAATTTTTAGATAAGTAATGAGCCTAAGGAATAAAATTAAGTATTTGCCAGATAGTGAGATTAAAAAAGCGGCTGACGATATTTTAAACAAGGCTTATAAAATGGGGCTTTATAATTTTAAAAACTCAACGCCAGTTGATGCAATTGCTGAAAATATTTTAAAATTAAAAATTATATTCCACGATTTAGAAAGAAATCATAAGGGAGTTTTGGGGGCTTTAGATTTACAAAATAATATTATTTGGCTAGATCAAAGCCTAGACCACACAGAAACTGGTCAATTTGTTGATGAAGGAAGGTGTAATTTTACAATAGCCCATGAAATTGGGCATTGTGTTTTACAAGGTAATGTAATTTTAGATGGTGGATTGCTTGCTTTTCATAATGAGTTTGATCCAAATACTAGAAGAGCTGAAATACAGGCTGATAAATTTTCTGCAAATTTATTAATGCCCAGTGAATTGATATTTAAAAAATGGAATGAGGATTTTGCTTACATAAAAACTTACAATGATACAATAACGGCGATGATAAATTTTTTTAGGGTTTCAAGGGAGGCAATGCAAAATAGATTAAAAGACCTTGGATTATTAAATTTATCTGATTATTAAAAAATTTATGCGTTTTTTTTGCCTTCACTGTTAAGTATTAACTTAACATTTTATTACTACTTAACCTGATTATTTATGACCAATACGACATTAGAAAATTATTACACCGAGGAAGAGGTTGCCAAGATTTTAGATAAAACCATTGCCACACTAAGGGCTGATGCCTGCCGTAGAAAAGGAGCACCAAGAACAAAGTTAGGAAAACGGATTTTATACAGAATAGATGCTTTTAATAGCTGGATTATGAAACATGAAACTGATTTTGATAAATTAAGAAAAGTCTAATTTAAGTTTGCTTAATTTTTATCTTCAATGCTTCTCCTTATTGTTTTAAAGGGTAGTTGCAATTTTTTAACTTTTTTAAAAACTAAATATATGCAAAAAAGAGTCCAACAAAAATCTTACAAAAGAAAAGTCAATGTAAGGCTAATTAAAAGCAACACTTCCTATTCTATTAAGGAACTAATGCAATTATTTGATGTTGGCGAAACAACAATAAGATATTGGCTAAAACTAGGCTTAAAAACTATTGATGGCAAAAGCCCAACAATGATTTATTGCGAAGATTTGCGAGAGTTTTTAATCAAAAAACAAAACGGCAATAAAAAGAAATGCCAAGATGATGAAATGATGTGTTTTAGCTGTAGAACTCCCAGAAAAATTTTAAAAAAGCAGGCTAATTTGATGAGTCAAAACGACAAAGTTTTGCACCTAAAAGCCAGATGTGAAAAATGCCAATCATTAATGACTAGAAAATATGCCAATCACAAAATGGCGGAAATTAAGGAAATTTTTGATCTTTTTGTCAACTGTTAGATTAACACTTAGTAGGGTGTCAATTTAATAGTTCTATTTGTTTTATTTATTAACTTAAAAATCATATCAAAATGATAAATTTAAAAACTAAATTCTGCCCTGAAAATGAGAGAATCAAAAGAAAATATTTTGCCTATTTAAAAGAAGCCAAAGGCTTGAGTGATAAAACCATTGTAGAAATTAAAAAATCACTAATGCGTTTTGAAGAGTTTGGTGATTTTAAAGATTTTAAATATTTTGCTGCAAAACAAGCCTCTGACTTTAAAAAATGGTTTGCCAATTCTAAATCAAAAATCACTGGCGATAATATCAGCAAATCTGCCCTTCTTCACACTGTGAATAATTTAAAAGATTTTTTTGTTTGGTTGTCCAGCCAAAAGGGTTATAAAAAAATTACCTTTGCAGATATTCAATATTTTAACCTTTCCGAAAACGACAAAAGAGCCGCCAAAGCAGGAAAGCCAAGAAATTTTGCCAGCCTAGAGCAAGTTAAATTTGTAATTGAAAAAATGCCAGAAACAAGTGAGGTTGAAAAGCGAAACAAGGCGATTGTTTGTTTCTTGATTTTAAGCGGTGTGAGAGTTGGAGCTTTGATTTCGCTAAAATTAAAACATTTTGATGAAGAAACCCAGCTAATAAACCAAGACCCAAGCGAGGTTGGAACTAAAGGCGGCAAACAAATATTTACTTATTTAGTTAATGTTGACGATCAAATCAAAACCCATTTTTTAAATTGGATAAAGTTTTTAAAACAAGAAAAACTATTTAGCCCAAATGATCCACTTTTCCCAGCAACCTTGAACAGAATGGATGATGGCGGCAATTTTATTAAAGATGGTTTATCTAAAAACCACTTGACCAGCAGCAATAATATTGATGAAATTACTAAATCTGCCTTTGAAAATGCAGGCTTAAAATATCACTGTCCGCATTCTTTTAGAAATACCCTCGTGATGCTCGCCTCCAAATTTTGCACCACACCCGAACAATTCAAAGCCTATAGCCAAAATCTGGGGCACGAAAATGTTTTAACCACCTTCACCAGCTATGGTTATGTTGACCAGTTTAGGCAAGGCGAAATTGTGCGAGGGTTTGGGATTAAGAAAAATGAGGGTGGTGAGAGTGAGACAAGCTTGATGCTTAAAGAAATGATGAGGAAGATTGATAAGTTGGAGCACAAACAATAAAATGAACAATTTTTTACAATACACCGATAGCGATTTTATTATGAAGCCCGACTTTTTATACGTATTTTTTGAAAACCACAAAAGAGATGGATTCATTAACTCACTTTTTGCAAAACAGGTCATAAAATACGCCAAAAAAATGCAGAGAAAATATAAAGTTGATTATCCAGTAGTTAACCATATTGGCTTCTTGCTTTATCATCAAAATCAATTTTTGATTGCAGAATTGGATTATTTTTGCGGTGGAAAAGTCGTTAAAAAACTAGATAGAAATTTAGATAATTTCCAAATTTTTGAGGTTTGTAAAATATCGGATGAACAAAAGTTAAAAATCTTGAAAATTTGCGATAATGAATTGATTAGCACGGGGGCTTTTTATTCTTTTAGAAGATATAA
Organism: Rickettsia typhi; assembly: GCA_945888585.1. Taxonomy (GTDB): domain Bacteria; phylum Pseudomonadota; class Alphaproteobacteria; order Rickettsiales; family UBA1997; genus CAMDAI01. Next base: position 6,134 of record CAMDAI010000008.1, read on the forward strand.
TTTTAATGAGTGCAAAAAATATATTGATTTTAGTGTGCAAAAAATCTGGCTCTTTATTGCGAGCGTTATTCAATCCATTATCAACTCTTTTGTATTTAAAAATAAAGCTAGGAATGGCGGCTATAATTGCATAAAATTGACATTTGAAATACTGGATTATTGCAATCCTAGCCATTTTAAAAAACCAACAAATCCTTATGAATTATTGATTGAATCATATCGGAATTCTAAAAAATAATTTCTAAGTAATAATTTATTAATTTTTTATTTGCTTTTTCTTAAGGATTCTAAAAATTCTATTTTTTGCTTTTTATCTAAGTCAGAATCATCGTTTTTTAAGCGGGATTTTTGATTGGCGAGCCAAATGTAGGATTTTTTATCCAAAGCATCGCCATTTTCTAAAAGCTCTAAAATTTTGTTGTAGCGATCTTGCCAGTCCATTCTTTCGTTTCTTAAAGATTCTAAAAATTCTATTTTTTGTTTTTTATCTAAATCTAAATTTCCTTTTCTTTTTAAAAAAGCTTTTTGATTAGCGAACCAAGTGTAAGATTTTTTATCTAATGCACTGCCATTTTTTAGAATTTTTAAAACTTTATTGTAAGAATCTTGCCAATCCATTCTTTCGCTTTGAATTTTTGAAGAAAAATCAAAACCAATTTTTAATAATTCATCGTGTAGTTCTTTGGGAAATTCATTATAGCCTTCAAGTCTGCCTTTATACCAATTTTTAATATAACCCAACCAATTAGCTAATTCTTTTTCTTGCTTACCGCTAGAGCTTTTCATAGATGGCCATCTTGTTGGATTATTTTTTCTAAATTCAGCCAACTCTTCACAACGATCCAGCGATTTTTTTAAACTTCTTGCTTGTCTTTCTCCATCTTTTAGTTGAAAAAAATCATTAACGAATTCCAATGCCAATAATAAATCAACCCGATCTTTTTTAAGTTCATTTTTTCTAAATGCACTTCTTTGAATAAGGAGCCAAGTGTAAATATTTTTTTCTTCTTGACCACGATCAAGCTTTGGCAATCTTTTATTTTTTTGAATAAACTCTATCAACTTGTCATAACTTTTTTCCCAGCTGTTAAATTGATTTTCAAAATCTTGATAATTTATTTCTTCTAATAATTTTTGTTGGTGTTTTGATAATTTAGAAAATTTATCAATTTGACTTCTTAACCAAATATCTTGACCAAGTTCCTTTTTATCTAGTGCTTGACTTGGAAATCTACTATTTTCACTTATAAATTCCTTTAACTTTTCATACTTAATCAACCATTTATCCGAATGAGGCTCAAATGGAAAATTAATTGCTAATAATTTGTTAAATCTTTCTTCTGTAAGCAATCCTTCTTTGTATTGTTTTCTTAGCCCTAAAAACCATATTCCCAGCTCACGCCCAATTGGTTCTCTACTTTTTTGAGATGGCCATTTTAATGGATTGGGATTGTTATTTTTCCAATCAATTAATTTTTGATATTTTTCATTCCAAGAGTTTTCTTGTTGATCCCAAATAAAATTAATCTCATTTAATTTATTAATTCGCTCTGGGCTTAATTTGTTGGAACTTTTGAATGTTCTTTGGGCATTAACCCAAGCATAAAGATTTATATTTTCATCTTTGTTTGGATAGGCTCCATTATGTTCTTTCAACCAATCCACAAGCTTTTGCAAATTAAAATTCCACCCATCGCTAGCTTTTTCAATTATTTCAGCAAAATAATATTGCTTTAAATCTTCATTAAAATTTAAAAATTTGATTGGGCTTTCTTTGATATTAGAGGCTTGGTCGTTGCTTATGCCTTTTTCAATATAGTCAATTTTAGAATCACTTTTTAAAGTTTTTTTACCGCTGGCAATGGCATCAATTTCATCTTGCAATCTTTCATCGTGGTCTGCCATTGCCTTGATAACATCAATTAATCTTTTAAAAGCAACTCCAGCAATAACATCTTCTTTTTTGGTTTTTTGTGAGTGATAAATTGGAATTATTATGTAGCCCAGTTTTTTGCCATCCGCTTTTCTTAAAGCTCTTCCTGCGGCTTGCACTATGTCTATTTTAGAGTTTTTGGGATCACAAAAAACCACCGCATCAATAGCTGGAATATCAACGCCTTCGGTGAGACATTTGGCATTTGAGATAACTGCTCTCGGATTTTTTTGAAGGAATTTAATTTTAAACTTCGCTCTGTTGATGAGTTTTTGCCATTGATGGAAAAGGCAATGGTTTTATTGGTAATTTCTTTGTGGATATTTTCAAAACTCTCTGCGTATTTAACTCTTGTGTGAAAAGTGACTGCGTGATTTAGAGAATATTCATCTAAAATAAATTCAACCGCATAGTTATTAGCAATGTCGTCTAATGAATAATTGGGCAGTTTTAGCCTTTTGTTATTTAGATAATCGCTAATTTCTTCTTTGAAAATTCCAATGGCAACAATTTTGTAATCAACCAAAATTCCTGCGTCAATTGCATCAGCAAAAGACATTCTGTAAATTTCTTCACCAAATAAATTTTCATCGTCCATACAATAAAGATAAACATCGCCATCTTTAGCTCTGGTTTTGGCGTTAGTGCTTGCAACTCGTGGAGTTGCGGTCATAAAAAGTCGGTTTTTAACATTGATTTGGCTGTTGTCGTGAATCAATGTGTAATTACTTTCTTTGGTGTCTTTGCTTTTAACTCCCGCCGTTCGGTGAGCTTCATCGCAAATTGAAAAATCAAAAAATATATTGGTGTTTGCAATTGAATCTCTGACTTTGTCAAGGGATTGATAGGTTGAGAAAATAATTTTTGGCTCTTCTTTTTCTAAGAATCGCCTTATTTCTTCGGGGTTGCTGGAAACTTTTATATCAACTTGATAGGTTTTAGTTTTGATTGTGTCATCGTCATTGTCAATGTCGGAATCGGAGCATACACAAAGATAATCAAATTGTTGTTTTGATTGGCTTTTCCATTCATTTTTAAATTGTCTTAAAAGTGATAATGAAGGCAAAATAACCAGCGTGGAATTTGCGTTTAGGGCTTCTTTGATCCATAGAGAAGTGAGGGTTTTTCCTGCTCCGCAAGGTAGAATTAATTTTCCTGTGTTATTGTTGGTGTAATAATTAACGGCATTTTGTATTGCTGTTTGTTGATGAGGTTTTGGAGTTAATAATTGATTTTTAACTTTGCTGTTATTGAGAAAATCCGATATTGCCGAAAATGTTTCTGGCTTGATTTCCAGAAGGTCAGTGATGTTGATAAATTGAAAATGTTGGTTTCTAGTTTGGCTAACTTCATCTATGTCATAAGCATTTGCAAAAACTATATAGCCATCAACTTTGTTGGTTGAGCCAAAAAAATTGCCAATTTTATCTTTTGTCCAGCAAAGTTTTGTATTTTCATCCAATTTAAATTTGCACTGCACCGCATAAAATTTGCCTTTGTGATCTTGCAACAATAAATCTATTCCGTGATCTTTGTGTGGAAGGTTTAATCCTGCTTTAACTTCATAGGGAATTTCACTATATAGCCAAATTTCCTTGTAGTCGTTTCTTAAAGATGGATTGAATAGAAAATAATATTTTGCAAATTTTTCAAACAATACTTTACCAACAAATGAATAATCATTTTTGGCAAATTTTATCATCTTTTCTTTGCACTCATCCCAAGAATTGGTTTCTTTGAAGATGTCGCAAAATTCATTTAGAATCATATCGTATCAGCCATTTTTGTTGCTTTATTCCAAAATCTCTTTAATCTTTGCCCCACTAACTCCATAGATAAACTTATCAATCAATTTTTCCATTTCTTCAAAATTCCAGCCTTGCAGATTTTCAAAGTGAAAAATTCTATTTCTAAATTTTCTAATCGCTTCCATTTCTTTTTGGATTTGCTTTAAATTTCTTTGATTGTTTTTTAGATAAGGAAAAACTCGCTCAATTATTTTATTTTTTTGCCAAATTGGAACATGATAAGATTTATGAAAAAGATTTGTCCAAAAGCCAAAATTGAGGTTGGAAATGATGTTATCTTGACTTATTTCTTTGCCTGTTTTGTTTAGGGTTTCTATGGCTATGGTAATTTTTTCTTGCTCTCTAGGGTTTAGTTTTAGTGGGCATTTTTTGTCAAAAAACCAGTTACCAAAATCTTGACTTAGTTCAATAGCAATTTTATTTCTTAAAAATATTTCTAAAAAATGCAGACAAACAAATATTTCTTTGGCTTGGCTTAATTCTGCTTTGTAGGCTTTAAACCAGCTATCGCCAAATTCTTCTTTATAAAAGGCAATTTTTTTGACTGATAAAAGGGTTTCAATTGTGTTTAGCATTTTTTTGTTGGCACTATTATTATAATAACATTTATTTGACATTGGACTTTTAATAAATTACATTTCTCTGTATTAGACCTGCCGTCTTCTCCCTTGAAACATAGGTGCTAGATTGCAGGTATTTTTTTGCCAATTTTTCCACTCTTTTACTTTTTAGTTTTGGGATGCTAATTTATCCTAAAAACTAATAACATAACAAGATATATTTAGCCATCGAAGCCAGTTTATAATGGCTATCTTTTTTCCAACCCAATATTACTAATTTTATTACCAAACACCTCTGTTGCTTGTTTTAATGTGCTGTTGATTAAGTGGGCATATCTCTGGGTTGTTTTAGCATTTGAATGCCCAACCAATTTGCCAATAACTTCTAAACCAACCCCATTATTAACTAAAATTGATGCAAAAGTGTGGCGTAAATCATGAATACGGGCGTTTTTGATTTTGGCGGCTTGGCAAATATTTTTCCAAAATCTTTTGATGTCACCAACATGGGTTTTGGTTTTTGGATTATAAAAAAGATAGGTTTGATTGCTGATTATTTGATCTTCTTTGGTATTTTTAAAATTTTTATCATTAATAATATTTTGTTTCATTTCCTCTAAAATCTGCAAAGCCTCTTTATTTAAAGGGGTATGGGTAGTTTTATTTTTTTTATTAAGTGAAGCAGGTTTTATCCACACCCCATTTTTAAAATCAAAATCTTGCCACCTAGCAGAAAAAACCTCACTTTTTCTTGATCCTGTAAGTAAAATCAATTTGATAATATTGGCATTAGTTTTGTTTTGTTGTTGGTTTAGAGTTTCAATCAATTTGTTAATTTCATCATCCGATAAAAACCTATGCCTCATATCTTCTTTAAACTTTTTGGCATCTTTGGCTGGGTTGTTTTCCATCCAATCCCAAGAAATAGCCAAATTAAACATTGATGATAAAAGTTGTAAAATTCTATTAGCCCGATAGGGAGTTTCTTTTAAAGAGCCGTGCAGTTTTTCTATGTCTTTTTTGGTGATTGAATTTAGCTTATGATTGCCGAACTTTGGCAAGATGTGGTTGGTAAGCATCGATTGATATTCCGAAATTGTTTTGGCTCTTTTGGTGCTTTGACTTGCTTTGATATATTCTACTGATAAATCCTTAAAATTTGGCGATTTATAATTAGCTTGCTTGGCTTCTAATGGATCATCACCTTTGATAATTTCACCTTTTAGCTTGGTTGCCATATCTCTTGCGGCTGTGGTGCTTAATTCTGGATAATTGCCGATGGTGTATTTTCTTTCTCTGCCATTAATTACATAACGCAAAACAAAAGATTTAGCATTATTGTTGGTTATCCTAAAACCAAAACCAATGATTTTATCATCCCAATAGATTTTATGTTTAGTTTGTGGAGTTTTTAAAGATTTAATAAACCTTTCATTTAGATTTGGCATAGCTTTGTAAATTATTTTGGTGTCCGTCTGGTGTCCGTCAATATTACCAAATAAAAGCAATTTATGTCAATCTAAAATAATCATTTACAACTTAATTCCATATTATTAAGCTATGATTTATAAGGTTTTACATGGTTAAGTTATATTTTAATTGAGTGGATGGTTTTAATTGATAGCCTGCTTTGCAAGCAGGGAGTCAGAGGTTCGAACCCGCTTATCTCCACCATCTCAAATCAAGCTTCCAAACCATTTTTAAATAAATTAGATTATTTTTCATTGCCGCACTGTTGCCACATTTGAAGTGAATGTTTGTTGGTATAGATATTTTTGAAAATCTATAAATTAGTAATAAGCTAATCTTCTTGGGATCCTCCAAAATACTCTTGTCATCTTCTAAAGATATTTTAATGCTTCACTAACTTATTTTTGGTGATAATAAATCAAAACTTATCACCTCAACTGAAAAGTAAAATAAGTTGATTTATTTTGAGTTGGGAATAGGAATATAAAAATTCACAGCTATAAAAAAGTATTATCCTGCCATGAAAATACCTTTTATTTGTAACATTGTTTTTATCGTATTTACAAACTTTAATTGTTGTAATCTCAAGAAAAAACTCTTGAGATTACAACTACTATAAAGCTACATTAGAAGATTGAATTACTAGCCTAAAAATCCTAGGTGAAATGTGCATAAGTTCCTATTACTGATATTAAAAATTAAACCTTCCACTCCCATCATTTTTTTGATAATCCCCACCTCTTATTTGATCTACACCAGTCAAGTTAACTGATTTTGATGGTGATTTTTCTTCTTCTAGACCAAGTCCAGATTTTTCCATAAAATCTTTAAAACTTCCATCATATGTTTTTAATTCGATACCTTTTTGTAAGGCTAAATTTTCTATTGCTTGGCAAGAATGTTCTTTGTTTACAGTATAAGATAGAAATCTTGATCCAAGATTATTGCATAAAAATTCTGGTTTTTCTAAACCTTGATCAATAAAAACATTAACTGTTTTTCCTTTATCACTTAGGGACATGACTGTTGCTGGATTAAACGTGTAAGCAACAACCCCATATTTACTTAGATTTGCTACCGATAGGCCCGCATTGGTTACAATATCATTATTAAGATTATTATTACCGGGCATTATAAAATAATAAATATTATTATTATTCTCCATAACCATAGATTTAGTTTCATGTTCTCCACCAACACCAAAAATATCGCTGGAATTTTCCTTGAGAGCTTTTAAGGGATTAAGTCTGTATTTTAAAGCCTCATCACATCCTCTAGTTAATGGTTTTGAATTTATATAAAATTCAAAATTATCATTTCTAGAATTTATTAAAAATTTGATTGTATCAATGATTCTTGCATCATCATCTCTTAAATAAGCTTCATTTATTCCATTTTTTAAAAGTTCTTTATTGCTCATTTTGTTAAGTTCTTCCGCTCTTTTTTCTACGGCATATCCAAAAATATCGTTTCCATCTGATTTAGTTGAGAATTTTCTATAAAGATCATTAGTGCTAATACTTTTATTTTCCATAATTACTCCATTTATTTTATTGATAATGTAAGTATTACAATCAAGGCGGATAGATAATTAAGAAAGTATGGCAAGCAAAATCCGCAAAACTAATTTCAACATTTACTAAAAAACTTCTTTTGTATTTTTTTTGAAATACAAATTCAGTAATTTTTCTGATAACACTATTAAATTTAAGAAGCAATAAAAATCTTTAAATAATCTTTTTCTTCATTAATTTAAAAGGATCTTTAATAAAAAGATGGGGAATTAAATTCCCCAACGCAACAATAACTAGATCAACAAAATCAACGTTATATAGCTATAATTTATTGATAACTCTTTAAATTAATAATAGTTTTATGGCTCCAGTAATAACAAATTTTTTACTATACTAAGTAGCAAGTAATCATAAAGTTCCAACTCTAGTAACTTTGCGGTAAGAGACTGAACTTGTTTTTTTATATTACCTAATCTTGCACTAGTGATATAGATTTTTTTACAACCACATCCAGCGGGTTAATAAATTTTTCAAATTGAAATTCCTGCGGTACAGCCAGCGGCAATTCAGTACATCCAAGGATAACCGCATCCACATCAGGAAAAGCCTTTAAAACAGTTTGTAATTTTTTCCATGGGGTCTTGCTTGGCGGCAATCTTTTATCCATAGCAGAATATCCAGCTTTTATACCATCTTTACCATAGATAATATCCATAATAGTTTTTTGTTCCTCACTACCGATTTCTGGGGATACAATATTATTTAGATATTTATTATAAATTCCTGTTTTCAAGGTACCATCAGTTGCCAAAAGTAATACTTTTTTAAAACCTTTGGATTTTACAAAATTACCAGTTTCTTCAATCATATTTACTATAATTGTATCTGGTTTTTTAGCTTTATTGACATCATCTATAAAAGCATGAGCTGTATTACATGGTATAAAAATAACATCCGCACCTGAATTCTCAAGCTCTTTAAGAGAATTTACCAAAGCACTTGTAGGATTGGTATTATGTTCTGAATCTAATAAATAAGCTGTTCTATCCGGTGTTTTACAAGACATATTTGTTATAAAATGTGGAAAATCTTGGTCTTTTTTGGCACCATTTTTTACATAATGACTTAATAAAATTTTCTCCGCTTCGATAGTTGCAAAAGGTCCAAGACCACCCATGATACCTATTGTTTTCGCTTCCGATGTTAAGACAAAAATACAACAACAAAAAGTTAACAAGATAAAAAATTTTATCATAACACTTTGTTTAAAATTTTTGATAATATTCATAAAATTCGTAATTGATTAATATTTTAGAAAAAGATTAATAACTGACTAACTAACTAATTTAGTTTAAGTTGATATTGGTTTTGGATTTTAGTTATCAACTTTTATTTGACAATCCCAAGAATATCTTTGATGTAATGCTGAATGTCCGAGAAATAGTAGCCGTATCATCTTTGAATATATAGCAAAATCCATATATAAATATTCAAGAAAATAGAATTTACAGAAAATTTATATTTTTCTTAACTGTAGCTATAGAAAGTTTATCGGCTTTGTAAATAAACTTGAGCTATAAATGATTTTGCTAAAAAACATAAAAACATACGCAAATATTAGATCCATGAAAAAAACGATATTAATTGTTGGTATAGTAACCATTTTAACCGTATTGCCAAATTTTTTAGATGCTAAAGAGCCAAATGTGACTAGTGAAGATGCAATTATAATTAATGAGAATAATGCGATTCAAGAAAAGATAAAAAATCCATCAGCTAAAAATTATAATCATGATGATTTACTTAATATTCTTGCTGAAATTCAAGACGATTTGGACAATGAAGATCTAAAAGAGGCTCAAAACAAATCTGATGATATTTTAGGATATTTAAATTTTTACAAAAATATTTCTAAAAATAGTGATGCGGCTATTACCAATAGCTATGGTGGTAAAGAGGTTTTAGAATTAAAATATGGTAGCTGGTATAATCCAAAATTGGTGATTTTGCCTTTTCATAATCTTGATAATAAAAGAATCAGTTATGATTATTTAAAAGATAATGTTGATTTATCTAATTTCCGTCAAAATCAAATCATTCGAGCTAGAATCAGATATATTATTTACGATATTAAAAATGAAAATATCAGCAAAAATATCTACAATCTATTAGCCAGCATTAGTCAGGGCAACGAATCCGATATCAGAAAAAACATTGAAAATATTTATGAAAATCTTTTTAAGGATTGTGATAACAAAATTTCTCTGGTTTCAAAAATTCGTGATAACTTAACTCTGTCACGTCATTTAATTGCTAGTAAACAGTCTAAAGCTGCTGAAAATTCAGTTGGAGTAATTGATTCTCTAACAGTTAGATTAATTGAAGTAACGGCCAATAATCCTGACGAACAAAAAAGAATTAAGAATTTACGCAAAGAATTAAACACCATCGGAAAATTATCTGACGAAAATTATATTTCGCAGTGGGAAACAATTCCTGAAGAAATTGGAGAGTGGTAAAAATACTAAAAAATGGTTTTCTCTTAAAAATTTTACTAACTAAAATTATCAATTAGTTAGGTTTATTATATAGAATTTTATTAATTAATTTAAGGTTATTATGTTAAGATTATCTCTTAGTTTTCTGATTCTAGCTGTTATAGCAGCGGTTCTTGGTTTTTCCAATATTGCAATAGTTTCTGTAGAAATTGCAAAATTTTTATTCCTATTGTTTTTAGTATTATTTATAATTTCTTTGGTATTTGGAAT